>JANMAW010000289.1:0-2512 GCA_031360005.1 Rhizobacter sp. | reverse complement strand
CAGCATGCGGTCGATCGCCTCGAGGTTGATCGACGCGTCTTCGCGGATCGCGGTGTGCGGGCAGCCGCCGGTCTCGACGCCCATGATGCGTTCGGCCTCGAGCGCACCGGCCACCGTCAGCAGGCGCTGGTCTTCCTTGGTGTAGATGTCGTTGGTGATGACGACGAGGTCGTAGCGGCCGCGCATCGCCTTGCACAACATCTCGACCAGCGTCGTCTTGCCCGAGCCGACCGGGCCGCCGACGCCGACGCGCAGCGGTGGCAGCCTGCGGGTGCGGTTCGTGATCGAGTGCAGTGTGCTCATCGCGTCGATTATGGCGACGCTGGCCATGTCTGGCGACGGGTATCGGCGCGATCGCATTCGCCGGCGCACGCGCCGGGCACGACACGCCGCCGCGGTCAGGACCGGAACAGCCGCGAGTACTGCGTTTCGTGCTGCGCCGACAGGATCGCGAGCATCGGCATGTGCGCCTGGCGTTCGCTGTCACTCAACGAGATCGCGTGGTCGACCGCCGCCGGGATGTCGTTCGTCAAGGCCGCGAGAATGCGCTGGCCGGTGTTCTGCCCCAGCGGCACCGCCTTCAGCGCGGCCTGAACCATGCTCTCGGCCCAACCGAAGCCGAAGCTCAGCAAGGCTTCGCGCAACGGCGCGCCGGTCTGAGCCGCGGCCAGCGCAAACGCCACCGGCCAGGTCGGCGCCGGCTTGAGGGTCTGTGCCTGCGCGACGCGTGCGTCGGACGGCTCGCCGCGGTTCTTCAGCCACTCGACCATCGAGCGGCCCATCTGCTCGGTCTGCTGGCGCAGCTCGCTCGTCTCGCGCGTCGTCGTGACCCAGACGTTCAGTTCGACGATGCTGGCGAGGTCGCCGCGCAACCACGCCTTGAACGCCTGGCTGACGACCGCGATGTCGCTGCGCGCCAGGCCGAGGTGGAACTGGTCACGCAGCCACGCGCAGGCTTGCGTCTCGCCCGGTATCAGGCCGGCTTCAACCGCCGGCTCCAGCCCCTCGGAGTAGCTGAAGCCACCGACCGGCAGCGCCGGGGAGGCCAGCCACATCAGCTGCAGCAGCGCGCTGGCGGAGGTCGGCGCGGCGCGCTGGCGAACGCGAGGCATCGTCGCGACCTCAGTGCTCGTGATCGTGCTCGTGATCCGGCTTGTGGCCCGGCTTGTGAGCGGGCTTGTGCCCGTGGTCGTGAGCGCAGTCCGGCCCGTGCACATGCACCGGCTCGGCTGTGGCCGCAGGGTCGTGGTCAGGGACAGGGTCGCTCGCATGATCGTGCCCATGGCCCTGTGCGAGAACCTTCGGATGATCAGTCGCGTGCTCATGGCCATGCCCACCGGCCGCGTACGCACCCGCCTCGGGCTCGAACGCCTCGTTCGCTTCGCCGACGATCAGGTGCATCTGGCGCAGCATGCCGGCCAGCACATGATCGGGTTCGAGCTTAAGGTGGTCGGCCGCCAGCTGCAGCGGCACATGCCGGTTGCCAAGGTGATACGCGGCACGCAGCAGATCGAACGGCGAGCCGTGGTCACCGCGATGCCGGACCACCAGCACCGGCTGCGGTGCAGCGCGCACGACGACCAGCGAGCCGTCGTCGCCGACGAGCACGTCGCCACCCCGCACCGCGGTGCCGCGCGGCAGAAACACCCCGAGGCCGCGGCCCTCGGAATCGGTCGCATCGAAGCGGCTTTTCTGACGTACGTCCCAGCCCAGTTCGACGGTCGCGGCGCGCTTGAGCAGCACTGGCGCAAGGCCGCGTGCCTGGGGGATCAGCTTGTTGATGGTCAGCATCGCAAGGGCAGGTGGGACGGGGCCATCAGTGTCGCAGCAAATACCGGCAGGCCGGGCGCGTGTCGCGGTGCTTGCGGGCCGCCGGGCGCTTCCCCGCAAATTATCGTAATGAGAATGATTGCTGATACGATCTCGCATGTTCATGCCGTCACCCGGCAGTTTTCAAGGAGTCCGAACGATGAACCAAATTTCGCAAAGGCCATTCCATCGACGCCTCGCCACGGCCCTGCTCGGGCTGGCGATGGCCGCCGCGACGCAGGCTCAGCCGGCGGCGAGCGGTGTCGTGAACGTGTATTCGGCGCGTCACTACCAGACCGACGAAGCGATGTATGCCAACTTCACCAACGAGACCGGCATCAGGATCAACCGCATCGAAGGCAAGGAAGACGAACTGCTCGAGCGCATCAGGAACGAGGGCGCGAGCAGCCCGGCCGACGTGTTCATCACCGTCGATGCGTCACGACTGGAGGTCGCCGACAAGGCCGGCGTGTTCCAGCCGGTGCAGTCGAAGGCGCTCGAAGCACGCATCCCCGCGAACCTGCGCACCCCGAACTGGCTCGCGTTTTCGACCCGCGCGCGTGTCATCGTCTACAACAAGGCGGTGATCAACCCGGAGTGGGTGCAGACCTATGAAGACCTCGCCGACCCGCGCCTGAAAGGCCAGGTCTGCGTGCGCTCGGGATCGCACCCGTACAACCTTTCGCTCGGCGCGGCGCTGCTG
>JANMAW010000276.1:0-10425 GCA_031360005.1 Rhizobacter sp. | reverse complement strand
ACCACCTCGAGCACCACGTTGCCGGCTGCCGGCAGCTGGGGTTGCGAGTCTGCGAGCGCTCAATCGAAGTATGTTCTTTCGGTCGCGGTTGACAACGCCGGTTTGATCACGGTTGTTGCCCAAGGCATTGCTCAACTCGGTTCCAACACGACTCTGACACTGATTCCGTTCAAGAGCGACACCGCCGCGCTGACGAACACCGACGTCGGCGCCACGATCTACAAATGGGTGTGCGGCGGTGCAGGCACCACGATCAGTTCGAAGTTCCTTCCCGGCTCTTGCCGCGGCTGATGCTGTAGCAACCGTGTCTAGACAAAAGGCGGCCTTCGGGCCGCTTTTCTTCGTCATGCAGTCAACCACATGAGCAACATCGTACTGGGGCTGGCCGCCGGGCTGGCATGGCTGGCATGGCTGCTGCCCAACCACTACCCACCGTGGCTGGCGTTCCACGCCGATATCGCGATGGCGCTCGCCGTTCTGCTCGTCACGGCGAACGAGTTGTTGCTCGGCTCGCCCCGTTCCCGGGCCGTGCCGGCCTTGTGCGCAGTGACCTGTATCGCATCGCTCATCCCGCTGGCCCAATCGGTCGGCGGCGTGATCTTTTTCGCCGGTGACGCCTGGATGGCGTCGCTGTACCTGCTGGGCTTCGGCATCGCGCAGTGGACCGGGTTCACGCTTGCCAGGCGCATTGGCGCACCGCTACTGTTCGAACGCGTGGCGCTGCTGTTTCTGAGCGCTTCGATCGTGTCCGTCGGCCTGCAGCTTTATCAGTGGCTGGGTATCACCGGCCTGGGCATTCACGCGGCCGATCTGCCGCCCAACGCGCGACCATTCGCCAACCTCGCGCAACCCAACCATCTGGCCACGCTGCATTGTCTCGGCCTGGTGGGCGCCCTCTTTCTCCACTACCGCGGCAAGCTGACCGCGCCGACGACGTTGCTGGTGGTCGGCTGGCTGCTGCTCGGGTGGGCAATGACAGGCTCGCGCACCGTGTGGGCACAGCTCCTGATGTTGACGGTGTGGTGGCTGGTGATGCGCAGGCGTGGCGCAACGCCGATGCCGCTGTCGCACATCGGCACTTTGGTCGTCGCATTCGTGCTGATCGTGCCGGCATGGGGATCATTGGCCGATGCTCTGTTGCTCAGTACCGGTGACTCGCTGCAAGAGCGCTTGACGAGCGGCTACCGCCTGATGCACTGGCGAGCCCTGCTCGACGCCGTCGCCGATCGACCGTGGCTCGGCTTTGGCTGGAACCAGGTCTCGGTGGCGCAGGGCAGCACGGTGCTGAACCATCCCTACACCGGCGAGGTGCTCGAGCACAGCCACAACCTGCTTGTCGATCTGCTGGTCTGGAATGGCATCCCGATCGGGCTGTGCCTGATCGCGGCGCTGACGTGGTGGGCCGTGCGTCGCGTCAGGGCATGCAACGACCTCAGCACGACGATGCTGATCGCCGCGATCGGGGGCGTGTTCGTCCACAGCCTGGTGGAGTACCCGCACGACTACGCGTACTTTCTGCTGCCCACCGGACTGATGATCGGCGCCGTGGACGCTGCGGTGCCCAGCATCCGCACCATCTCCGTGGCACCCGCCGCACTCAGGCTGATCGCGCTGGCAGCGGCCGGGCTGACGATCTGGGTCGCTGTGGAGTACATCGAGATCGAAGCCAACGTCAGGCTGTTGCGGTTCGAGACGGCCCGGATCGGAACGGCGACGGTCAACAGCCGAGAGCCGGACGTGCTGCTTCTGACCCAGTGGCGCGAGTACCTGCGCTTTGCCCGGACGGAGCCGGCCGCCGGGATGTCGGCGGCGCAGCTCGGCTGGATGAGACAGGCGGCCGACCGCTATCCGTATTCGTCGGGCCAGTATCGGTATGCCAAGGCGGCTGCCCTGAATGGCCAGATCGATCGCGCGGCTGTCGTGCTGGCCCGGCTTTGCAGGATGCACACCCCAGTCCACTGCAAGGACGCCGTCGAGGCCTGGCAAACTGCCGCTCAGAACCAGCCGCAGCTTGCGTCGGTGGTCCTGCCGCCGCTGCCCGTGCTGCCGCGTTGAGATACCGGCGGCATGCGAGTGCCGATCCCGCACCCGCTGCGGTACGGTTCAAATGCAGGCGCTCGACGCCAGGCAGTGTCGTTCCACGGCGTGCCCATCAAGCGACCACGCAGCTTCGGCCGAGATGATCGGTCGCCCGATGCAGTGGTATTCGATGCCATGGCCGGCATCGGGCGTACAAGGTTGCGGCCATCGAAAATCATCGGCGTGCTCAAAACGCCGCCTTCAGCGCCGGAAGGGCGACTAGCGGCTGCCGTCCGGCCACCGGGAGCGCAACGCGCCGACCGGCAACGCCCACCAGCGTCGACGCAGCGGGGCGGCCGGCTCCCCGCCATCGATCGATGGCGGTCGGGCGGAAGCCAGCAACGCGGACCAGTCACGCTGCCCGATCTGTGCCAGCACCGCGTCTTCGTCCCGGGTGCTCGACGCGAACGTCGCGTCTTCGGCCTCGAGACGCTGGGTACTCAGCAGCCGCGCAACCTTGTCCGCGTCGGCGCCGTTGCGGTACGAGAATTCCGTGGCAGAGCTGCTCAGCACATTCGACGTGAACTGAGGAGCGCGTCCGACCATGCAATAGCCGAAGCGCAGCGCTCGGCGCGCGATCCGGTCGCTGTCGGCAGCGCGACCGGCCGGATTCGATGCGACGTGCAACTTCACATCGGCCAGCTCGGCTGCCGAATACGCGCGAACTGCAAACCCGGCCGCCTGGTACCAGGACGGCCCCGTGGCAATGACCTGCTTGCCGAGCACGCCAGCCTCGAGCCCGGCACTGCTGCCGTTCACCACGACTGCATCCGCCTCCTCGATCAGGCCCAGCGTGCTTGCCGGATCGCTGCTGGAAACAATGTGAACGCCCCGGGCGGCGGCCCAGTCGGTGTAGTAGCGCTCGGGTCGCTCGCCGCTCGCATGGCCGATGCGCTCGCTCCAGTTCGGGTGGCAGCGCAGCACGCAGTCGGCGGCGGATAAATTCAGATGCGCCATCAACGCATCGAGGGCGGCGGTCGGGTGACTCCAGCCGGTGGCCCAGTCCGGGTGGCCATCGAACTCGTTGCGGCTGCTCGGCAGCATCAGTACACGCGGCCCGCCGCCGCGGGCCGGCCACGGCGTGCGCATGGCCCGCTGGTTGTAGGCCCGCCATTCGGTGGTGTTGACGCGCAGGAAACGCGAGGCCACGTGCCGCGCGATGCGCGCCACCTGCGACGCCGTCAGCGGCAACTCGCTGTATTGGGCCACCATGCGATCGACGGACCGCAGGCCGAGGCAGTCTTCGCCGGGCAGCAACTGGATGCCGTCGCCGAACCACGAACGTTCGGTCGACACGAACGGCACGCCGCAGGCCCGGGCCGCTTCGAGAACGGCGCGGGTCGTGTCCATCCGGCCGTTGAACAGGTACACGCCATCGAGCCGCTCACGCTCGATCCAGCGCACCGCCGCCGCGTGCGTGCGTGCGACAGCCGGGGCCAGCTCGGCGGCAGTGCGCTGTGCCTGCTCGCCGGCGAACTCGGCCGAGGTTTCGAAGCGCCACAGCGTGCTTGCACTCGAGCGCGCCCACGCGGTGTGGCGCGAAGCGACGGCGATGTCGGGCTCCGGTACCAGCGAGCCGATACCGCTGACCCCCTGCGCCGAATAGGATCGGCTGGCGCCGGCGCGGCACTTCAGGCACTCCCACCACGCCGCGTTGTGCGGCCGAAGCTGGCGCGAGTAGCAACTGGGCAAATCGCCGTCGCAGGCGAGAAAGCGCACCTCGTGACCCGCCTGCTGCGCCAGCAACGCCAGGTAGTGCATGTGTTCCACATGCGGCCGCCAGGCGTAGAGGCTTGCGAATCCGATGCGCATCGGTGACGCTGAAGCCAAGGGATTGAATTTATCCACCGGCGTCGTCGGTGAGCGCGAAGCGCGCGTAGTACCGCGGGGACATCGAAACCTGCGCGCGCCAGAAATCGCTGCGCGGCACGCGCAAGGTCTGGTAGCTCTGCCCGAACAGCGCACAGGTGTATTCGAGTTGCAGGATCAGGCGGTGACCGCTGTTCAGAGGTTTGCCTTTGTGGAAGCCGGAAGTGTCGACCGCCATCCCCATGCCGCGTGCTCCGCTGATTTCGGTCTCACGCTCCGCACCGTGGCGCGACACGATCGCGTGGTCATCGTGGCGCCCGTCCCGCCAGAGCTCGGCGGGCCGATCGCGGTGGCTCGCCCGGATGTAGCAATGCGGCCCGGTGTCGGGGGTCACGTCGGTCAGGTAGAAGAAGATCTTCAGGAACTCGGGCCGATCCATGTCGAAGTGGTAGAGCTGTGCCGCCTCCGAGCTGGCCGGCCCCGCCGCCGGCGCGCTCCACCACATCGCGACGAGATCGTTGACAGGTTCGCAGCCCAGGTAACGCTGCGCCAGACGGCGCAGAGAAGGGTCTGCGAGCAGGCGCTGCACGACCGGGTGCGCGATCAGCAGGTCTTCGGGGAGGTCGTACTTCACCGCCTTCGGCGCCAACGAATCAAACTGCGCCAGCGCCAGCGCCGGCCCGCTGCCCGGCGCGGGAATCAGCTTCGCGGGTGTGGCGAGCGCGAACGCACGCAACTCGTCGCATTCCGCTGCGCTCAGCAGCGGGCCGAGGATGACGAAACCATCGCGCTTCAGTGCGGCGACGCACGACGCGAAATCGGACGTCTCCATCTGGCCAAGGACACCGGGTCCGTCCAACGCAAGGGTGGATCGCTGCCCGAGCAGGCGCGCGAGCCACCGGTTCGAACGACCGCGGGTGATGCAGTAAAGTCGTCGCATGGCCCAGTACGAGGGCCATGGCGTCTTTCCGGTGACGCGGAACGCCAGCACGCCGAGCGCCAGCAGGGGCCAGTGCACCAGCCAGCCGCACGCGCGGGTGTAACTCAAGTCGCGCATCCAACCCATCGAGTGTCCCGGCCCGGCCGTCCAAAGCAGCACGATAACGTACGGCACATCGAATCGACCAACGAGGCGTATGCCCAATCCCAGCCAGGTCCGTCGCGTCAAGGGTCTGCTTCGACACTCCCTCGACCAGTTGCTGCTGGTCGACCTGATCCGTTATGCCGTGGTCGCGGTTCGCTACCTGTGGTTCGTGCAGGTGAGGCGTCGGCTCGTGACCTACGACCCGGGCACTGCGGTCAGCTCCCCGGTGGCGTCGAACACGGTGTCCCACAATCTGAAGGGGCTGCGGGATCTCGCGGTGAACCGCTCGCATCTGCTGGTGCGACCGCTGTCGGTGATCGAAGCGTTGCCGGTGGATGCCCGTGTGCTTTCGATCGGGCCACGCACCGAGGGTGAACTCTTCAGTCTCGCGGCCCACGGGTTCGTCTGGCGGCAGATCACCGGGCTCGATCTGATCTCCTACTCGCCGCGGGTGCGACTCGGCGACATGCACGACACCCGGCTCGACGCCGATCATTTCGACGCGGTGATTCTCGGCTGGGTCCTGGCCTACAGCGAAGACCCACATCGCGCCGCGCGCGAGGTCGTTCGCATCACGCGAGCCGGTGGCGTCGTCGCCGTCGGGGTCGAGTACAGCCCGCTGTCGCAACAGCAAATCATCGACGACGCGGGCTACCTGCCCGGGGCCCGGCACCGGATCGCGTCGTGCGACGAGATTCTCGATTTCTTCGGCGCAGCGGTCGGCCACGTCTACTACAAGCATGACGTTGCTGCGGGCGATCAGGGTCAGGTCGGGGCCTTCTGCGTCATTTTCTCGGTGCGCAAGTGAGTCACTCAGCCAGGCACGGTCTGCGCCTCGGTTCGCCGTGCGGACCGCATCACCGAGGCCGCGCTGACGCCGTGTGAAGCGAGCGCGCAGGCCGCCGCGAGCCAGGCCAGCGAGAGCGGCGTCGGCGCGGATGCGCTCAGGTGCAGATGGACCGCGTACCCCGCGAGCGTGGCCACGACGGCGGCCGACTGGCCTTTGAGCAGGGTCGACTCGCGTCCGATCACGATCAGCAGGCTCGACCAGAAGTCGGCCATTCGAAACAGGCCGGCCAGCAGCAGCGGCAGCAGCAGCGGCAGCGCGGCAGCGTACTGCGGCATCCACGACCGCACGAGTTGGTTCAGCCCCCACAGCATCGGCGCGAGTGCGACCGCGCCGGCCAGCAGCAGGCTCAGCGTCAACAGCCGTGTCAGCCGGTAGGCACTGGCTTGTTGCCCGTGCGCGCGCCGCTGCGCGAGCAGCGGCAGCAGGCTCGAATTCAGCAGACCCTGGATCGACTGGGCGACGACGAGCGCAAGCCAGGCAAATGCGTACTGCCCGAACTCGGGTTTCGTCAACAAGTCCGCGGCGATCCAGCGGTCCACGTTCAGCGACACGAAGAGCACGATCGTGCCGGCCATCAGCAGCATTGCGCGGGTCCAGGGCATCGGCGCGGCGCGCCGGCTCGCCGCGCCGATGAACCAGGCCCAGCTCAGGTTCGCGAGACGGATTGCGCCGTGCGAGGTCAGCGCAAAGAAGAGCAGCGTCAGCAGCATCTCGACCAGCGCGATGCCGGCCGCGCCGGTCCCGAACCCGGCCGCAGCAGCACCGGCCACGGCGACCGCGGTGCTTCGCAACACCATGCCGCGGGCGTAGCGCGTCATGTCGAGCCGACTTCGACTCTCGAAGGCCGCCAGCAGGAAGATCTGCTGACTCCAGCCGTGAACCAGCCCCAATGCCAGTTCCTCGGATGACAGGTCGAACACCCGCAGCCCCAGAAGGATCGCCGTCAGGCTCACCGCAGCGACCAGCGTCGTCAGCGCGGCAGTGCGAGCCAGCAGCCACAAGCCGCGCCGCACGCGGCCGCGCGCGAACAGCGCCGGCAGGTCGCGGCTCACCACCGACTGCAGCCCGAGACTGCCGACCATGCCAAAGGCGGACGACACGAGCAGCATCTTCGACAGCGAGCCGAATGCTTCGACGCCGATCAACTGGGCATAGACGAGCAGCTTCGCGAACGACACCACGGCGGCCAGACCGAGCAGCGGCACATACGAGAAGTGGCGTGCGCCACGCGACACGGTCGAGCGCATCAGCTGCGGCGTACCCGGCTCGAAGGGGAGGGTCGCCCGGCGTCGACCACGACGCTCAGGCTGCCAGCCGCTTGCGGAAGTAGTCGATGGTCTCGCGCAGCCCGTCTTCGAGCTGGATCTTCGGCGCCCAGCCGAGTGCCTGCCGGGCCAGCGCGATGTCGGGCTGGCGCTGCCGCGGATCGTCGGCCGGCAGCGGCTTGAAGCTGAGCCTGGAGCGGCTTGCGGCCAGCCGGATCACCGTCTCGGCCAGCGCCATCATCGTGAATTCACCGGGGTTGCCGATGTTGACCGGGCCGGTGAACTCTGCCGGGGTCGCCATCAGGCGCCCCAACCCGTCGACCAGATCGTCCACGGAGCAGAACGAGCGCGTTTGCTGGCCATCGCCGTAGATCGTGATGTCGTCGCCGCGCAGCGCCTGCACGATGAAGTTGCTGACGACGCGCCCGTCGTTCGGATGCATCCGCGGGCCGTAGGTGTTGAAGATTCGCGCGACCTTGATTTCGAGGCGGTGCTGGCGCCAGTAGTCGAAGAACAGGGTCTCAGCGCAGCGCTTGCCCTCGTCATAGCAACTGCGGATGCCGATCGGGTTGACGCGGCCCCAGTAGTCCTCCGTCTGCGGATGCACCTCCGGGTCGCCATACACCTCGGAGGTGGAGGCCTGCAGGATGCGCGCCTTCAGACGCTTCGCCAGCCCCAGCATGTTGATCGCGCCGTGCACGCTGGTCTTGGTCGTCTGCACCGGGTCGAACTGATAGTGCACCGGGCTCGCCGGGCAGGCGAGGTTGTAGATCTGGTCGGTCTCCAGATACAGCGGGAACGTCACGTCGTGACGCATCAGTTCGAATCGCGGCTGCCCGATCAGGTGCTCGACGTTGCGGCGCGTGCCGGTGTAGAAATTGTCGACGCAGACCACCTCGCGCCCGTCGCGCAACAGGCGCTCGCACAGGTGCGAGCCGAGAAAGCCCGCGCCGCCGGTCACCAGAGTCGAATTGCCGTCACGCATGGTGGCTTGATCCAGGTTGAGGAGCCGGCGCGCGGCTCACAGACGGCCGCGCCAGACACGCAGGTACATGGCCTGGAAGGCGTAGCTCGTCATCAGCATCGGCGCCGCGATCGGAAACAGCCACAGCTGTCCACAGCGCGAAAAATGCCGCTGCAACGCCCTCAGCGCGCGCCGCGCCATGCGCGGCTTGCGTGCCGAGAGCGAGCCGGGCAGGCGTCGGTAGTCGACCAGCGGCAGCTCGATCTTCACGACCTTCGCGCCGCGCTCGATCAGCCGCAGCCACAAGTCGTAGTCTTCGACGGCCACCAGATCGTGCGCCGTGTCGAAGCCGCCGGCTGCGGCGATCAGGTCTCGCCGGCAAAGCACGCTGGAGCCGGGAATGATGTTCTTGCCGAGCAGTCGCCACAGCCCGACCCGCTCGACGGGCAACGCGCGCGTCGGGTCGACCCGCCGGTTCGGTGCCGGTGGCAGCGGCGGCACGAAATCGCGGATCGCGGTGCAGACGAGGTCGGCCGATTCCGCGTCCGCGACCCGCGACTGGAGTTCGAGCTTCTGGGGATGCCACAGGTCGTCGGCGTCGCAGAACGCGACCCATTCGGTCCGCGCCAGCGCCAGCGCGAAGTTGCGCGGGCCCGCCGGCCCGCCGCTGTTGGCGGGCAGCCGCAGGTGGCGGATGCGCGGGTCGAGCGCAGCGAACTCGCCGACGATGCGCGCGGTGTCGTCGCTCGATGCGTCGTCGGCGACCAGCACCGCGGTCGCAGCATGGGTCTGCGCCTGGATCGACCGCAGCGTCTGCGCGATCGACGCGGCGGCGTTGAACGCCGGAACGATCACGGTCACGTCGCGCAGGGCCGAAGCGGCGCCGCCCATCAGCCCAGCAGCTCCCACGCCAGCGGCGTTCCCGCCGGCGCATCGCGATTCACGCGCCGCCCGAGCACCTGCTCCAGGTGTTTGGGCGGCAGCCCGAAGCCGGGCCGGACCGCGCGAACGTTCTGGTCGGTCAGCACGTCACCGGCCTTCAGGTCGAGCGCGATGTACAGGCTGCGCCGGAACGCCCTGGACTTCTCTTCGGCCGCCGTGGCGCCGTAACGCACCTGTCCGATGCCCTGCCACGCGCGCTCGGTCTCGATGCGCAGCGCAGCGAACTCTTCGGGTTCGAGAGAGAAGGCCGAATCGACCCCACCGTCGGCGCGGCGCAACGTGAAGTGCTTTTCGATCACCGTGGCGCCGAACGCGACCGCCGCGACCGCGACGCCACACCCCATCGTGTGGTCCGACAGCCCGACCTCGCAGCCGAACAGCTCGCGCATGTGGCTGATGGTGCGCAGGTTGGAGTTCTCGGGCGTGGACGGGTAGGTGCTCGTGCACTTGAGCAGCACGAGCGCGCCGCACCCCGCATCGCGTGCGGCGCGGACGGCTTCGTCGATCTCGGCGACGCTCGCCATGCCGGTCGAGATGATCATCGGCTTGCCGGTCGCGGCCACGCGGCGAATCAGCGGCAGGTCGGTGTTCTCGAACGAGGCGATCTTGTAGGCCGGCACGTTCAACGATTCGAGAAAGTCGACCGCGGTCTCGTCGAACGGCGTGCTGAAGCAATGCAGCCCCAGCGCCGCGGCGCGCGCCATGATCGGCTGGTGCCACTCCCACGGTGTCTGGGCTTCGCGGTACAGCGCGTGCAACTGACGGCCGGCCCACAGGCTGCTCTCATCCTCGATCACGAAGCCGGGCTTGCGCACGTCGAGTGTCATCGTGTCGGCGGTGTAGGTCTGCAGCTTGATGGCATCGGCGCCGGCCTGTGCGGCGGCCTCGACGATGCGCAGCGCGCGCTCGAGCGACTGGTTGTGGTTGCCGGACATCTCGGCGATCAGGTACGGGCGATTTGCCGGACCGATGGTCCGCCCGCCGATGTCAAGGGGTTTGCCGCTCATGGGGACCTGAATTCCTTCACCAGAAGATGCAGCGAAGGCCGGAAGCCCGCGCTTTGAAAGGAAGCCAGAGAAGCCGCATTCTGCGGCAACACCCGCGCAACGACGCGGGCAATGTCGGGCCGGCGAGCATGCAGCCACGCCACACCGTGCGCGATCAGCCCCGATCTCGAGCGCTGCGGGCCTGGCACACGGTACACCGACAGGGTGGCTTCGGACGCATCGAAGTCGAAGCGCAGCACGCCGATCGGCCGCCCGTTCTGCTCCGCAATCAGCAGGCAGCGCTGCGGGTCGGCCAGAACGGCTTGCAGCCACTGCGCGTGTTCGTCCGGCGCCACCACATGATCGTCGAGCGACATCGCGCGAATTTCCGGATCGTTGCGCCAACGCAGCAGCGCGTCGCGGTCGTCTTGGATGGCGGGGCGAAA
>JANMAW010000256.1:0-2015 GCA_031360005.1 Rhizobacter sp. | reverse complement strand
GCGCTATCGCCGCCCTCCGGTCGAACTGCCGGCGTTGCTGGTGCAATGGAAGGATGAGTTGCGCGACCTCGATGCGGCCGCCGATCTGCAGTCGCTGCAGCGCGAGCTGGCGCGCGCGCTGGCCGCGTTCGAAGCCGAGGCCAGGCGTGTCTCGGCCGCGCGCCGTGCCGCCGCGCCGAAGCTCGCCAGCGCCGTGACGCAGGCGATGCAGCAACTCGGCATGGCCGGTGGGCGCTTCGAAGTCGCACTGACACGACAGGACGCACCGCAATCGTTCGGCCTGGATTCGGCCGAGTTCCTTGTTGCGGGGCACGCCGGGGGCACCCCGCGGCCCTTGGGCAAGGTGGCCTCGGGGGGCGAGCTGTCGCGCATCGCATTGGCCATCGCGGTGACAACGAGCCAGCTCGAAGGCACCGAAGCTGCTGGCCGCGCACTGATCTTCGACGAGATCGATGCCGGCGTCGGCGGTGCGGTCGCCGAGGCGGTCGGGCGGCTGATGAAGCAACTCGGCCGCGACCGCCAGGTACTGGCCGTGACGCACCTGCCGCAGGTCGCGGCATGTGCCGACCATCACTTCGTCGTCTCGAAGCAGCTGCGCGACGGGCTTGCGCTCAGCGAGGCGCTGACGGTCGGCGGCGAGACGCGGGTCGCCGAGATCGCCCGCATGCTGGGTGGCGAGCGCCTGTCGAACACCAGCCTCGCACATGCGCAGGAGATGCTGACCGAGGGCGCCGACGCTGCGCGTCCGGTTCGCCCGCGCAAGCGTTCATGACTGCCTCGCAAAGCCCACCGGCCGGCCCCTCGCAGCGCGAGGCCGAAAGTCCATCGGCCGGGCCCTCGCAGCGCGCGGCCGCAGGTCCACCCGGCGCGCCCTCGCACCGCGAGGTCGTACTGGTCACCGGCATCTCCGGCTCGGGCAAGTCGGTCGCGCTGCATGCGCTCGAAGATGCGGGCTTCTTCTGCGTCGACAACCTGCCGCCCGAACTGCTGCGCGACTTTCTGCGGCTCGAGCACGCGCGACTCGATCGACGCGTCGCGATCGCTGTCGACGTGCGCAGTGCCGGATTGCTGCCGCACCTTTTGCCGCTGATGCAGCGGCTTCGCAGCGAGGGCGTCGCGATCCAGGTGGTATTCCTGGATGCCAGCACCGACGCGCTGGTGCGACGCTTTTCCGAGACGCGGCGGCCGCACCCCCTGTCGGCCGAACTGCCGCAGGACGAACCCACGCGTCGCAAGGAAGATCGCGACCCCGACACTCGCCGCGCACTGATCGAGGCCATCGAGCTCGAACGTGAACTGCTCGCCGAGTTGCGCGAAGTGGCCACCGTGATCGACACCAGCCAGCTGCGGCCGGCGCAGCTGCGGGTGTGGATGCGCGACATGGTGCGTGCCGGTGGCAACCGGCTGACGCTGGTGTTCGAGAGCTTCGCATTCAAGCACGGCGTGCCGCTCGATGCCGACTACGTGTTCGACGTGCGCGTGCTGCCCAACCCGCATTACGTCGACGAGTTGCGTCCGCTGACCGGGCGCGACGAACCCGTCGCCGACTACCTTCGCAGCCAGCCCGAGGTCGGCGAGATGCTGGCGCAGATCGAGGCGTTCCTGGCGCGCTGGCTGCCCGCGTTCGAAGACGACCAGCGCAGCTATTTGACGGTCGCGATCGGCTGCACCGGCGGGCAGCACCGCTCGGTCTACTTCGCGCAAACGCTGGCCGAGCGCTTTCGCGGCCGTGCGGCCACGCTGATCCGCCACCGTGAACTCGACGCACGTGACTGAGGGCACCGATGAGCTGCCGCTGTTTCCGTTGCAGGCGGTGTTGTTCCCCGGCGGGCTGCTGCGGCTGAAGGTATTCGAGGCGCGCTACCTCGACCTGCTGAGCACCTGCCTGCGCGAGCGCCGACCGTTCGGGGTGGTTGCACTGCGCGGCGCGCGCGAACTGCGCGAGGCCCGTGACGCGGTCAGCTTCGAAGCGGTGGGCACGCGGGCGGAACTGCTCAGCGTCGACAGCGACCGGC
>JANMAW010000151.1:0-1735 GCA_031360005.1 Rhizobacter sp. | reverse complement strand
GCGCATCAGCTTGCGATTCGGCGCCTGCCGGTTCGTCAGGATGAGCAACTGGTCGCCGGCATTGTCGATCACCTCGAAGCGGTCTTCGGTGATCTCGGCGACGACCGGGCGGAACGCCGTTTCGCGTTTGCGCTCGTCGCGAACGAACAGGCTGTTGCCGCGCTTCGCGGGGTCGCTGATCGACAGCAGCGCGAAGCGCTCGTCCTCGGTGGTCGCGACATCGACGAAGAAGTCCGGGTGCGCCGTGTCCTCGAACACCAGCGCGTCGGCGCTCTGAGCCGTGCCGACCTTGTGGAAGTAGACCTTCTGGTCGCGGGTGCGCACGGTCAATTCGCTGCCCTTGGCGGGCTGCGGATAACGGTTGTAGTAGAAGCCGTCGCCGCGCCATGCAGTGCCCGAGAACTTGACCCAGCGCAGCACCTCGGGGAGCGTGCGACGCGTCGCCATGTCCATCACGTACAGGTCCTGCCAGTCCGAGCCGGGAATCGCGGTCTTCGCGTAGACCGCGTAGCGGCCGTCGCGACTCAGCGTGAACGACGCGAGGCGAACCGTGCCATCCGCCGAGAAGGTGTTCGGGTCGAGCAGCACCTCGGCTGCGCCGTTCAGGCCCTTCTGGATGAAGAGTACCGACTGGTTCTGCAGCCCGTCGTTGCGGTAGAAGAAGACGTTGCCGTTCTTCTTGAACGGCGCGCTGTACTTCGGATAGTTGGCGATCGCGCGGATGCGCTCGCCCACCTCGGCGCGAAACGGAATCCGCGCGAGGTAGCCGAAGGTCAGCTGGTTCTGCGCCTCGACCCAGGCCCGCGTCTGCGCCGAGTTGTCGTCTTCGAGCCAGCGATACGGGTCGGCGACCTTCACACCGAAGTAGCTGTCGGTGTGCTCGGTCTTCTGGGTCGGCGGGTAGCTGATTGGTTGCGCAGCGGCCGCGCCGCAAATCGAGACGGCCGTGAAGAGCGCGAAGAGTCTGTCCAAGAGTCGGATCATCGATTCGTGAGGTGTTGCCAACTGCTCAAGCGAGCCGAGCCCGGTGCCGGGCGATCTGCGCCCGTACCTGAGGCGGCGCGGTGCCGCCCAGGCCGTTGCGCGCGTCCAGCGATCCGCGCAGGCTCAGCACCGCGTACACGTCGCCGGTGATGCTGGCGTCGAACGACTGCAATGTGTCGAGCGGCAGCTCGGCCAGATCGACGCCGCGCTCGATCGCGACCTTGACGGCGCTTGCGACGACCTCGTGCGCGTCGCGGAACGGCAGGCCCTTTCTGACGAGGTAATCGGCGAGGTCGGTCGCGGTCGCGTGGCCCAGGCGCGCCGCGCGCTCCATCGCGTCAGGCTTGACGCGGATGCCGGCGACCATCTCGACGAAGACGCGCAGCGTGTCCTTCAGCGTGTCGACGCTGTCGAACAGCGGCTCCTTGTCTTCCTGGTTGTCCTTGTTGTACGCCAGCGGCTGGCCCTTCATCAACATCAGCAGCGCCATCAGGTGGCCGACGACGCGTCCGGTCTTGCCGCGCGCCAGTTCGGGCACGTCGGGGTTCTTCTTCTGCGGCATGATCGACGAGCCGGTGCAGAAACGGTCGGCCAGGTCGATGAAGCCGAAGCTCTGGCTCATCCATAGCACCAGCTCTTCGGCAAAGCGCGAGAAGTGGACCATGCACAGCGCCGCGGCCGACGTGAACTCGATCGCGAAATCGCGGTCACTGACCGCGTCGAGGCTGTTCTGGCAGATGCAGGCGCGGCC
>JANMAW010000123.1:0-25401 GCA_031360005.1 Rhizobacter sp. | reverse complement strand
TGCGTGCGCGCGACATCGCCCTGCTGGGTCAGCAGCGCCAGCTGAAACGTCGCGAGCGTCTGCGCCAGTTCGGTTCGCGTGCCGCTGGCGCTGCGCGCGACCTCGTCGCGCAGCTCGCGTTCCAGGTGTTGCACGTCGGCGTGCACCGAGGCTCGCAGGTCGTCGCGCAGCGTCTGCATCGGGCCGGCATCGGTGTGGCGCAATGCGAGCCACAGGGTAAGCAACAACAGCAGGACAAGCAGCGCGAGCAGAATCCAGTCGAGGGGCATCGGACGATTGTCGCAGCAGCGTTCGGTTTCAATGCCGTGCAGCCGGCGTGCGCACCAGCACGCGCTCGACGCCGTCGAACAGCGCCTGCACCAGCAGCGCGAGCACCGCCGCCGGCAAGGCGCCCGCCAGCATCGCGTCGCTGTCGTTCACCGCCAGCCCGGCGACGATGCGTTCGCCGAAACCGCCGGCACCGATGAACGCCGCGACGGTCGCAGTGCCGACGTTGATCACCGCCGCGGTCTTCACCCCGGCCAGCAAGGTGGGGAGCGCGAGCGGCAGCTGCACCTCGCGCAGGCATTGCGACCGCGTCAGCCCCAGCGACAGCGCCGCCTGCGACAGCCCCGCGGGAACGCCGCGCAGCCCCGCATGGGTATTGCGCACGATCGGCAGCAGCGCATACAGGAACAGCGCCACCAGCGCTGGCCCCAGGCCGATGCTGCCGAGCAGCGCGATCAGGAACGCGAGCAGCGCCAGCGACGGTACCGTCTGCAACACCGCGACGGCGCCGAGCACCCAGGCCGCGCTGCGCGACCAGCGCCATGCGGCAATGCCGAGCGGCACGCCGACGCCGATCGCGATCAGCAGCGAGCCGAACACCAGCATCAGGTGCTGGAGTGCCAACCGCGCGAAGTCGGGCGCGAACAGGCGTTGCAGCAAGGTCTGCCGCCCCGTGCCGGTCGCCCCGCCGGCCGGAGCGGAAGCACCGGCGACGAAGCGCTGCGCGACATCTGCGAAGCTCTTGCCGTCGAGCTCGACCTGCGCATTCATCGCGATCATCGCAGCGGCGTCGATGCGCCCCTCAAGCTGCGCCAGCGGCCGCACGTCGACCCCTTGTCGCATCAACAGCACGGCGTCGTACTTCGGGAAGAACGCGAGGTCGTCCTGCAGCACCCGCAATTGGTAACGGCCGACCTTTGCGTCGGTCGAATAGATGTCGATCAGGTCGACGTTGCCGGCGCGTATCGCGTCGTACGCCAGGCCGTGGTCCAGCCCAGGTGCCGCTGCGAGCGGGAGCTTGTACGCTGCCCGCAATGCCGGCCAGCCATCGCCGCGTTCCAGAAATTCGTGCGACAGGCCGAGACGCAGGCCCCGCGCCTGCGGCCGCAGCAGATCGGATATCCGCGCGATGCCGAGCACGGCGGCGCGCGACTCAAGCATCGCCAGCGCGTAGCTGTTGTTGAAGCCGAGCGGCACGGCGGCCTTCAGGCCGCGCGGCGCCAACCATTCGTTCAATTCGGCAAGCCCCGGGTTCGCATCGCGCTGGGGCCGCTTCAGCAGCTCGCGCACGATGGTGCCGGTGTACTCGGGATAGACGTCGACCTCGCCGCTGGCCAGCGCCTGCTCGAGGATGCCGGTGTTGCCCAGCCCCTGCCGGTGAACGGCTGCGATGCCTTGCAGTTCGAGCGTCTGGCGCACGATCTCGCCGAGGATGTACGACTCGGTGAACCGCTTCGAGCCCACGACCAGCTGTGGCGCCGCCGCGGACGCTGCAGTCGCCAGCGCGAGCGCCATCAAGGTTGCGGCCGTCGGGATCAGGGGCGTGGACATCGCGGGATTCTGGCAGGCGCCGCCAGCGGGCGTATCGGTCCGCCGTAGGAGACATCCGACACGCTATCGGGTCGTTCCCGTTCGGAACCACCATGTGAACTCAGGAACAATACAGAGGCGTGCTCAAGTTTGTTCTATAGCAGGCGCGGCTTCGTTTCAGGTTTGGAAATCGAGGGTCTCCATTTGAAGTGTTTCGCCCCAGCCAAGCCAAGCCCGTCATGACCGCCCTCAAAGCCTTTATCGTCGAAGACAGCCCGGTGATACGTGAAAACCTTATCGCGGCACTCGAAGAGCTCGCCCCGGTGCAGGTGGTCGGAACGGCTGAAGACGAGCCCACCGCGGTCGGCTGGCTTGGCGGAATCGATCACCCATGCGACCTGGTGATCATCGACATCTTCCTGAAGCGCGGCTCCGGTCTGGGGGTTCTGCGTGCCGTCAGCGAGCTGGGCAAGCCGATGAGCCTGGTGGTGTTGAGCAATTACGCAACGCCCGACATGCGCCGCAAGTGCCTTGAACTCGGCGCCAGCCGGGTGTTCGACAAGTCGAACGAAATCGATGCGCTGATCATGTACTGCGCCCGCCTCGCCGACGGCGATACGTCGCCGGGCGCGCTCGGCCCTCCGTCGTGAGATGGCGACGCTACTGAATCAGGCCGTTTTTCAGCGCGTAGTAGGTCAGGTCGCTGTTCGAGGCAAGGTTCATCTTCTCCATCACGCGCGTGCGGTAGGTGCTCACGGTCTTGACGCTGAGCGACATGCTTTCCGCCATGTGGCCGATGGTTTCGCCCTTCGCCAGGCGCAGGAACACCTGAAACTCCCGCTCCGAGAGTTGCTCGTGCACAGGCTTGTCGCCACCCCCGCTCAGGCCATCGGCCAACAATTCCGCAACGCCCGCGGTGATGTACTTTCGGCCGCGGAACACGGTACGAATCGCCTTGACGATCTCGTCGGGGTCGCACTCCTTGTTCAGGTAACCGCTCGCCCCCTGGCGCAGCAAGGTCGTCGCATAGTGTTCTTCCGGAAAGCCGCTCAGGATCAGCACCGGCAGGTCCGGAGCGCGCGCCCTGATCGCCGCGAGCGCGTCGACGCCGCTCTGGTCGGGCATCGACAGGTCCATCACGATCACGTCGACGCCGCCCTTCCGCACAATATCGAGGGCGTCACGCCCGTTGGAGGCTTCGGCGACCACGGTCAGGTCGACCTGATCCGAAAAGAACTGGCGCAGACCCGCCCGGACGATGGCGTGGTCGTCGATGATGGCGATGCGAATCATGGTGTGTCATTACCGAAAGTGTCGAGTCAAGAGAGTTTAAGGTCACCGCGATGCCGATGCCGCTGAAGTTGCTTCCGCTGCTGCGGGGCAGCCCGTTTGCGTTTCCGCTCGCCACTGTGGCGGCACTGGCGATGCTCGTGATCAGCGAAAGCTCGTACCAACAGGCTTCGGCGACGTTCGAGGCGCTCGGCGAGCAAGGCGCGGCGCGCACGACCGTCCAGACGCTGTGGCGCAGCCTGACCGACGCCGAGACCGGCGAGCGCGGCTACCTGCTGACCGGCCGCAAGGAATACATGCGGCCCTACGTCGAGGCGCAGGTCCAGGTCAACGACGCGCTCGGCTGGCTGAACCGGTACTACGATGCCGACCCCGTGACCGCGTCGCTGACGAAGAAATTGATGCTGGCATCGCGAACCAAGCTCGCGGAGCTGGCCGAGACGATGAAACTTCACGACGAGGGCAGGGAAGAAGCCTGGCGTGCCCTGGTGCTGAGCAACATCGGCAAGGAGCAGATGGACACGGTGCGCAGCCTGAGCGAAGAGCTGCTCGCGCTCGAGTCGGCCAAGTTGACCGTGGCCCGCAGGAGCCTGTATCAGACCCTGATGATCAACCGCATCGGCGTGACGGCGATGAGCGCACTGTGCCTGCTCGCGCTGTTCATGTACCTGCGCCAGACGACCGCGCTGGTGCGCCAGCGCGAAGAGCAGCGGCGTGTCGTGCAGGTCGAGCGCGACCAGCTGGAGCGCGAAGTCGTGCGGCGCACCGACCAGTTGACCCAGCTGGCGCGCCACCTGCAGACCGTGCGCGAAGACGAGCGCAACCGCCTCGCGCGCGAACTCCACGACGAGCTCGGCGCATGGCTCACCGCCGCCAAGCTCGACGTCGCGCGTCTGAAGTCCCGGCTCGGAGCGCTGACACCCGAAGTTGCGGAGCGGCTGCAGCATCTGAGCGACGGGCTCAACAGCGTCATCGCGCTGAAGCGCCGCATCATCGAAGACCTGCGGCCTTCTTCGCTCAGCAATCTGGGCCTGGTGGCCGCGCTCGACATCCTGGTGCACGAGTGGGGCAAGCGCGGCGAGGTCGCGGTCGCCACCGAGCTCGAGCCGGTGCGGCTGCGGCCCTCCGGCGAACTCACGGTCTACCGGCTCGTGCAGGAGGCGCTGACCAACATCAGCAAGTATGCGTGCGCGAGCCTGGTGGAAGTGAAGCTCGCGTCGAACCACGGACAGGTGCTTGTCTCGGTGCACGACAACGGCGTCGGCTTCGACGTCGGCGCGCCACGCACCAGCGCGCACGGCCTGCTCGGCATGCGCTATCGACTCGAGACCGAAGGCGGCCGGCTGATCCTGAATTCGTCGCCGGGCGCGGGTACCGTCATCGAAGCCCATCTGCCGGAAGATTCGGCCGACAACGCCGCCGTCACCAGCGAGGCCGCCCCCGCCACGGCCGCCTGAGGCACCAGCGCGGCGCAGCGGCCCGTGCCGCGCGTCGGCGGCGTCCTACATTTGCGGGCTCGCTCCCCCGACACCTGATCGGCGACGCCACCTATCGCCGAGCGCCGACGAGCCGGCGACACTTCATCCATCGCACAGATCTAGCTGCGACAACCGCGAAACCGGAGCGCGTAGCGCTCCTTCAACCAGGAGCCAGCCATGCTTCATTACGCCGTTGTATTTTTCGTCATTGCATTGATTGCAGCGTTGTTCGGTTTCGGCGGCATCGCGGCGAGCGCTGCCGGCATCGCCAAAATCCTGTTCGTCGTTTTTGCAATCCTCGCGGTTGCGAGCTTCCTGTACGGGCTGATCAAGAAGGGGTAAGCGCCACCTCGACCGGCGGACCGTACCCGACATTTCAATCGTTCCACCACAAACCAAGGACTGACCATGAACACCTACACCAACAAGCCTGTCACTGGCGAAACATCGAATCTGGCCGATCAGGCGGCCGACACCGCGCAAAGCGCGATCCGCTCCACCCAGAGCGTAGCCAATGCGGCATTCGACCGCCTGACCAGCAAGGTCGACGACGTGCGCGACCAAGCCGCCCCGCTGATCGATCGTCTGTCGAGCCAGGCCGAATCGGCCGCCCGCCGCGGCGTCGATGCGGTGCGCGATACCTCGGCCCAGTTGCGTGAAAAGGCGCTGCGGGTTTCCGACAGCACGGTCGGATACATCAAGGACGAGCCGGTCAAGGCGATGCTGATTGCAGCTGCAACCGGCGCTGCGTTGATGGCCCTGGTGAGCCTGATGGGCCGCTCGCGTAACGAGCGCTGAACTGGTTTTCGACGCAGGGCGCGCCATGATCCATCCGTTGTTGCGGCTGATTGCAACCAAGCCGCAGCTTTTTGCCGACCATGCCGAGGCGTATGCCGGGCTGGTCGGTGAGGAGTGGGGCAAGACCACCGCGCAGTGGAAGCAACGCGCGCTGCTGAACGCCATCGCCCTTTGCCTGGCTGGGGTCGCGGTGATTCTCTCCGGCGTGGCGCTGATGCTTTGGGCAGTGATTCCGCGCGCCGACATCCAGGCGCCGTGGGCGTTGGTGGCGGCGCCGGCGCTGCCGGCTGTCGGAGCGCTCGTCTCGGTGTTGGCAGGCCGGCGCCGGACGTCCGAAGCCTTTGCGGATCTGAAGCGACAGGTCGCTGCCGATTTGGCAATGCTGCGTGAAGTGAGCATGGCATGAGTTCGTCCGGCTTCGTTGAGGGCGGACAGCGATACGCGCGCACCGAAGTTTCCGAGGAGTTGAACGCGGTCGCTCGGCTGGAGTTGTCGCGCGCCCGGTTGCGAGCCGCGTTGGCGCCGCCGCCGGCTCCCGTAAGCCACTCGGACCCGCAATCCTGGCTGCACAGGCTTGAACGCCTGCCGGTCGTCAGCGCGGTCATCGAGTCGGTCCGAGGCTGGTGGGATCAGCACCCGCTGAGCACCATGGCAGTCGTTGCAGGCGAAGCTTCAACAGCAATCGCGACGCCGGTAGCCCAACGCCACCCGTTCGCGCTTGTCTTGATCGCTGCCGTCGTCGGCGCGGCATTGGCTTGGCGCCGGCCGTGGCGCTGGTTCCTGCAGCCGGCGCTGTTTGCCGGGCTCGTGCCGAGAATCGTCGCACGCGTCGTGCGCCGGTTGCCAATCGACTCGTGGATGACCGTGCTCGACTCGACGCTGTTCGGACCGCGGGCTTCGTCCGGTCGAGGCAAGGCGGCGGCAGCGAATTCGGGGCCAGCCCCGGCGTAGATCACCTCCAACGACCCCTGTGTCGCTCCGCGTCAACGGCGCGGGTCTGCGGCCGCTTTCCCAGAGGGGTCTTCCAAGCGCGCACTGGCGCGCTTTTTGACGTGTCAAGACTGGTCGGTACTAGGAATCGTCCTACGCCTGCCGACGCGTCGGGCCGACAGACGCATCGAGGGCTGCCCCCTAGCATCCGATAGATGAACTCCCATGCCGTCAATTCGCCCCGTTGGGCCACGTCATCGATTCCGGATTCAAGCGACACGTCGCCAATGGAGCTCTCGGCACTCGGCGCCCACGTCGACCGCTGCAAGGGTTGTCGCGGGCGCTGGTTCGAACTGCGCTGCGCGGTCGATTCCTTGCACGATTTCGTCGCGCCACGCTTCGTGACGACGCTGCTGATCGTCGGCGCCGTCATCGGTCTCGCAGCCGCAGCGCTGTGATGCATGAAGCACACGCAGTCCGACTTGCTGCGGCTGGTGCCGGACGCCCCTTCAGATCTCCGTGACATTCTCGATGGCTCCCGCGGCGCCGTAGAACCCCCGATCCGTTCGGAGATCTTCGGCCCCGAGCGCTTCGCCCAGCACGGTCGAAGCCTCGGCGAAGCGCATCACGCTGAAACCGCGTCGCGCCGGTCGGTGGCGTTTTTCCCACGCCTGCAGGACAACATCCGCACACTGCGCGAGGCCAAGCATTACATCGGCACGCAGGCCAGCACCGGCTACCAGGTCAGCCCCGCGGCCGAGTGGCTTCTCGACAACTTCCACTTGATCGAAGGGCAGCTCAAGGAGATCCACGAAGGACTGCCGCGGCGCTACTTTCGCGACCTGCCGGTGCTGGTCGGCGAGCCACTCGCCGGATTGCCGCGGGTTTACGGCGTGGCGTGGGCGTTCGTCGCGCACACCGATGGCGCCTTCGACGAGGAGTTGCTGACGCATGTCTTGCTCGCCTACCAGCAGACTCGCGAACTGACGCTGGGCGAACTGTGGGCCTTGCCCACGACTCTGCGCGTGGTACTGATCGAAAATCTGCGGCGCCTGGCGGAGCGCGTGGCCACCAACAAGGCGGCCCGCGAGATTGCGAACCTTGTCTGCGACCGCATCGAAAGCTTCACGACGCACGCGCTGGACGAGTTGCTGGCGCTGCTCGACCGGCGCGGTGCCGGCCGGGTCTTCCTGGTGCAGGTGGCGCAGCGCCTGCAGGACCATCACGCCATTGGCCTGACGCGCTACCACGGCTGGCTTCTGCGCGCACTCCCCGATCTTGCCGCGGCGCAGACGCAGCAGCCGGTCGAGCAGGCCGCCGACAACCTCAGTGTCAGCAGCGCAATCGGCTCGTTGCGCCTGATCGACCACGCCGACTGGCCCGATATCGTTGCTCGCACCAGCTCGACGATGCGCCTGTTGCTGGGTTCGCCCGCCTTCGCTGCCGAACGTGACGACACGCGCGACGACACGCTGCACGCCATTGAAGCGCTGGCGCGCCGCTGCGGCCGCAGCGAGACCGAGGTGTCGCAGACGCTGCTCGACCTGATGCACCGCGACGGCACCTCCGGCGCCGGCAGCGCAGCGAACCACTGGCTGAGCGGGGCCGGACGACCACAGCTGATTCAACGACTCGGGCTGCACGAAGCCGCGGCCGTACTGTGGCACTCGGTGCGCAGACGCGCGGCGCTGCCCGCTTACCTGGCGACCTTGGCCGGCGGTACCTTGGCCGTGGTGGCATGGCTATTGGTTCACCACAGCACGGCGCTGCCCAGCGCCGACGCCCCGCTCTGGCTGACCTTGCTGACGGCCGCGCTGATGCTGTTCCCGGTGTCCGAAGCGGTGGTCGCGGTGATCAACCGGCTGATCAGCGAATCGGCGCGCCCCAGCCATTTGCCACGCCTGGCGTTGGCGCATGGCATTCCGCCCGAGCACCGGGTCATGGTCGTGATCCCCGGCATGCTGACGAGCCGCGCGGCGGCCGACGAACTTACGCACCGGCTCGAGCTTCACCACCTGGCCAACCCGGAGTCGAACACCCAGTTCGCATTGCTGAGCGACTGGGCAGACGCGGACACGCCCACTCTCGCGTCCGACACCGCGCTGCTCGACGCCACCGTGCGCAACATCGCCCAGCTGAACGCGCGCTACGCACCGGAACCCGATCGCGCGCCGCGGTTCATCATGTTGCAGCGCCCGCGGGTGTTCAGCCCGACCGAACGGCGCTGGATCGGTTGGGAACGCAAGCGCGGCAAGCTCGAGCAACTCATCGGGCTGCTCGCCGTTCCCGACGCGGCCCGCCCTCCGCCCCACCCGTTTGTCGATCTTGGCGAGTGGTCCAGGGTGGAGCCCGGCACGCGTTACGTCGTCACGCTCGACGGCGACACGCAGTTGCCGCCGGGGCGGCTGCGCGACCTCGTCGGCGTCGCCGCGCATCCGCACAACCAGCCCTACGTCGATCCGGCCACGCGCACCGTGACGCGCGGCTATGGCGTGCTGCAGCCCCGCGTGGTCACCCCGCTGCCGGCTCCGAAGGACTTCACGCTGTACCACTGGCTGTTCGCCGGCCAGTGCGGCATCGACCCGTACAGTGCCGCAACCTCCGAGGTCTACCAGGACGTGTTCGGCGAAGGCACCTTCACCGGCAAGGGCCTGCTCAACATCGGCGCGATGCATGCGGTGCTGTCGCGGCGCCTGCCAGACGGCCAGGTGCTCAGCCATGACCTGCTTGAAGGCTCGCTGGCACGTTGCGCCGCCGTCACCGACATCACCGTGATCGAAGACGCGCCGTTCCATGCCGACGTGGCGGCTTCGCGGGTGCACCGCTGGACCCGCGGCGACTGGCAGTTGCTGCCGTTCCTGTTCAGGCCCGCGAAGTACGGCATCCGTGCGATCAACCGCTGGAAGATGATCGACAACCTGCGCCGCTCGCTGGTCGCACCGATGTCGCTCGCGCTGCTGGCATTGGCACTCGGCAGCGATGTCGTCGCGCCCGGCGCGGCGCTTGCCTTGGTGTTCGCGGCATTCGTCGCGGGCCCGCTGATGGGTGCGGTGGCGGGCCTCGCGCCGAGCCACGACGACATCGCCAAGCTGCATTTCTATCGCATGGCGGTGATCGAATTGCGACGCGCCGTCAGCGGTGGTCTGTGGCTGATGGCGCAGTTGCTGCAACTCGCGCTGATGAGTCTCGACGCAGTGCTGCGATCGCTGTGGCGCATCGCCGTGAGCCGCCGCCACCTGCTCCAGTGGACCACCGCCGCGGCGGCGCAGGCCTCGGCATCGACGCAACTGGGTGACATCGCCCGCAAGCATTCGGCCGTGCCGCTGGTCGCGCTCGTGCTGTGGATCGGCCTGGTCGCTGTACACCCGCAGACCGCCGCGCTGGCCACGCTGCTGTGCGCCGTGTGGGCCGCCTCGCCACTGTGGACTTGGTGGGTCAGCCGTCCGCGGCCGCCGCGCGCCGATGCGACGCTGCCGGCCGCCGACCAGGCCTATCTGGAAAACAACGCGCGCGATACCTGGCGTCTGTTCGAGCGCTGCGTCGGGCCCGACGACAACCATCTGCCGCCCGACAACCTGCAACTTACGCCGCAGACACTCGTCGCGCACCGCACGTCTCCGACCAACATCGGCCTGTACATGCTCAGCGCCGCTTGCGCGCGGCAGTTCGGCTGGATCGGCACGCACGACCTGCTCGCACGTCTCGAAGCCACGCTTCAAACGCTTGACCAGTTGCCGCGCCACCGCGGCCATTTCCTGAACTGGTACGACTCTCAGCGCATGGCGGCGCTGCTGCCGATGTACGTGTCGACGGTCGACAGCGGCAACCTCAGCGGCCACCTGCTCGCGGTCGGGCAAGCCTGTACCGAGCTTGCACGCGCCCCGTTCGATCCGACGGCGGCGCAGCGCGCGCTGGCGGCGTCGAAGGCCCGGCTCGAGCCGATGCGCGCCGCTGCCGCCGAGGCGTTGGCTGACGGCGCACTGGCGCGTTTCCTTGCGCTGCCCGACCCGCTCGCCGATGCCCTCGCCAAACCCGACTGGCTCGAAGGTCTGCTGCGCGGAGCGGCCGACGAACTCGGCGCGTTGCTGCCCGACGACGCGGCTGCACTGGCGCCGAGCACCATGCACCGGTTCGCGTGGCTCGCCGCCGATCACGTCGCCACCGTGCGCAGCGCGCTGCTCGACGTGCGAGCCCGCGGCTCGGTGGTACACGGTTCCGCGCCGATCAACGACGATGCGATGCGGCACCTGCTCGCCGTCGCGGCACGCTGCGAAAGCCTGGCCTGGGAAGCAGACTTCAGCTTCCTGTACCACCGGAAGCGCCGTCTCTTCCATATCGGCTACCGCGTGGCGGAGCAGCAGCTCGACGCGAGCTTTTACGATCTGCTCGCCTCCGAATCGCGCCTGACCAGCCTGCTGGCGATCGCCAAGGGCGATGTGCCGGTCAGCCATTGGCCCGCGCTCGGCAGACCGTTCTACGCCGTCGGTGCGCACGCCGCGTTGCGCTCGTGGTCGGGCTCGATGTTCGAGTACCTGATGCCCTCGCTGCTCCTCGATGAGCCGCAGGGCAGCGTGATCAGCGATGCCTGCCATGCCGCACTGCGCGAGCAGATCACGTTTGCACGCGACCAAGGGGTGCCCTGGGGCATTTCGGAATCGGCCTACGCCGCGAGCGATCACACGCTCGCGTACCAGTACGCCCCGCAAGGCGTGCCGCGGCTCGCGCTGCGCCGCACGCCGCCCGACGAGCTGGTGATCGCGCCGTATGCGACGGCGCTCGCGGCGCAGATCGCGCCGCACCGCGCTGTGGCGAACTTCGTCGAAATCGCGGCGTTGGTGCCGCAGGCGCGCTACGGCTTCATCGAAGCGCTCGACTTCAGCGCCGCGCGCCAGGTCGAGGCGATCGGCTTCACCCGCGTCGACACCTTCATGGCGCATCACCAGGGCATGAGCATCGTGGCGATCGCGAATGTGCTGCTCGATGGCGCGCCGCGGCGTTGGGGCATGGCCAACCCGCATGTCGAAGCGGTCGCGTCGCTGCTGCACGAACGCGCTCCGCGCGAAGTCTCGGTGCTGCTCGAACCGCCACCGGGGCCGTCGCCCGATGCACAGCAGCGCCGCACGCCGGGCCTGTTGCGCGAAGTGCTGCCAGGCGAGACGGCGCTCGCGCCCACCCACCTGCTGGCGAACGGCCGCTACAGCGTCGCGCTGCGCGCCAATGGCGCAGGCTGGAGTCGCTGGGGCCAGTTCGGTATTTCGCGCTCGCGCGACGACGCGCTGCGCGACGCCCACGGCAGTTTCTTTTACTTGCGCTGGGACCGTCAACCGCAGGCGGTGTCGCTGACCCAGCACCCGGCCCCGGATCCGGCCGCGCACTACCAGAGCACCTACCATGCCGACCGCGTGTGCTTCGACGCGACATGGTCCGAGATCGAGGCCCACACCACCGTCTGGGTCAGCCCGGAAGACGACATCGAGTTCCGCCAGGTCGTGTTGCACAACCTGAGTGACCGCGCGCTCGGTCTCGAACTGATGTCGGCGTTCGAGATCACGCTGGCCGACCCCCGTTCCGACGAGGCGCACCCTGCGTTCTCGAATCTCTTCCTGCGTTCGAGCTGGCGCCCCGCACAGCAGGCGCTGATGTTCGAGCGCAAACCGCGCCTGCCCACCGAGCAGGGACTGCACGCGGCTCACTTCCTGGCCGAGACCGACCCGGTGATCACCTCGTTGCGGGTGCAGACCGATCGGCTCGGCTGGCTCGGTCGGAATCGCGACGCGAGCCAGCCGCTCGCCTCCTTCCCGCCACCCGAGACCGCGCGCGACGGCGCAGCGGCCGCGCTGGCTCTCGACACCGGGCTCGACCCGATCTGCGCGCTGGCGGTGCAACTGCAACTGGCGCCGCACGGCAAGATCCGGCTGACCTTCTGCACCGCCGCCTCGGACAATCCGCTGACGCTCGACGCGGTGATCGACAAGTACCGCCAGCGTGGCCCGGTCGAGCGTGCGTCGCTGATGTCGGCGACGCTGAGCGGCATTCGCCTGCGCGAGTTGAACGTGTCCGCGGAGAGTTTCGCGGCGATCCAGACCTTGACCACGGCGATCGTGCTGAACGTGACACGATCGCGCGCCTCGGATGGGCGCGGCACGCCCGCCCGCGCCGACGCCTGCGACCGCCGCCTGCTTTGGCGCTTCGGCATCTCGGGCGACCGCCCCGTCATGCTGGTATCGGCCAGCGCGCCCCAGGGCATGGGCCTGCTGCGCACGATGGCGCAAGCGCTGCGGATGTGGGCATGGGCGGGCGTGGCCTGCGATCTGGTCGTGATCAATGCCGAGCCGGCCTCGTACCTGATGGCCCTGCAACGCGACGTGGCGGCTCTGCGCGAGCAGTTCATCGCGAACAACGTCGGGCAACCGCTGGCCGCGAACACCAGCTTCCATCTGCTGCGTGCCGACGAAATCTCGGCCGACGAACTCGGCACCTTGCGCGCGCTCGCTCGGGTCCACTTCAATGCCGACGGCCGGCCGCTGAGCCACCATATGCGCGAGTGGAGCGAGCAACACGAAGACGCTCTCGAGGAGCGCCAGGCGACGTCAATCGCGCCGTTGCGAATCGCGCAGGGCGCGGGCGCCGAGCCGCGCGTTCCGCAGGGCAAGTTCATGCCGGAGGGCGGTGAGTTCCGTTTTGAAGTCAGCGTTTTCCAACGTCCTTCGCGCCCATGGATCAACGTGCTCGCGAACCCGGGATTCGGCACCCACGTTTCGGAAGCAGGCGGCGGCTACACCTGGGCGCTGAACAGCCGCCTGAACCAGCTCACACCTTGGACGAACGACGCGATCGCCGACCCTCCGGGCGAATGGTTCCTGCTGCAGGACCTGAAGACGCGCGAGCTCTGGAGCGTGACGCCGTCGGCATGGGGCGATGCATCCGCCACCTACCGGGTCGCGCACGGACAGGGTTACAGCGCCATGAGCCACCGGCGCGGCGACCTGGAAGTTCGCGCCGCCTGGTGCGTCGACGCCCACAGCGCCGTCAAGCAGGTCCGGCTGCGGCTGATCAATCGCGGCCAGCGCACGCAGCGGCTGCGCGCCATCGGGGTCGCCGAATGGGTGATGGGCACCGGCCGCGGCGACCGCGCGACCACCGACACGGCCTCGTTCACGCAGCGCCTGCACGCGCTGCCGCAGGCCGACGGGGTCGACGCAGCGCCGCGCAAGGTCACGGCCCTGACTTGCACGCAACGGGACCGCTCGGCGGGTTTCGGCGAGGGCACGGCGTTCTTCGCGGTCACGACGGGTGCCGATGAGGTGCCGGACTGGACCTGCGACCGACGCGAGTGCTTCGACGCGCGTGGACGCCTCGCGGTGCCCGATCACTTCGGCCAGCGCAGCGGCACCGGCCTGGACCCGTGCGCGGCGGTCGCGACCGTCATCACGCTCGCCGCGGGCGACTCGGCCGAGTGCGTATTCCTGCTGGGCTTCGGCGTCAACCCGACCGAAGCCCGGCAACTCGCGATCAAGGCGGCCGCGGCACGGGCGATGCAGCGGCTCGAACAGGCGCGTGCGACCTGGGACACGCTACTCGGCGCCGCCACCGTGCACACGCCCGACCCGCTCTTCGATGCGATGGTGAACCGCTGGCTGCTCTACCAGACCGTCTCGTGCCGGCTGTGGGCCAAGGCAGGCTTCTACCAGGCCGGCGGCGCGTTCGGATTCCGTGACCAGCTCCAGGATGCGATGGCCCTCGCCTGGGCTGCGCCCGATATGCTGCGGCGGCAGATCGTGCTGAATGCATCGCGCCAGTTCGCCGACGGCGACGTGCAGCACTGGTGGCATGCGCCGACCGGTGCCGGCGTGCGCACCCATTTCTCCGACGATCTGCTGTGGCTGCCGCATGCCTGCGCGCACTACCTGCAATGCACCGGCGACACGACACTGCTCGACGAGGACGTGCCCTTCATCGAAGGCGCGCCGATCCCCGCCGGCGCCGAAGACGCGTATTACACGCCGACGGTGACCGACACGACCGCCACCGTCTACGAACACGGTGCGCGCGCGATCGACCGCAGCCTGAAAGTCGGCGCGCACGGCCTGCCGCTGATGGGCACCGGCGACTGGAACGACGGCATGAACCGGGTCGGCTTCGAAGGCCGCGGCGAATCGGTGTGGCTGGCCTGGCTCCTGTGCCAGCTTGTCGACGACTATGCGCCGATCGCGCGCAGCCGAGGCGAGACGACGCGTGCGCAGCGCTGGGAAGCCGCGGCGCGCGGCTGGCGCAGCGCACTGCACAGCGATGCCTGGGACGGCCAGTGGTACAAGCGCGCGTTCTTCGACGACGGCACGCCGCTCGGTTCGCACACCAATGCCGAGTGCCGCATCGACCTGATCGCGCAAGCCTGGTCGGTGATCTCGAATGCAGCGTCACCGGCGTTCCAGCGCATGGCGCTCGACGCCGTCGACAAGCATCTGGTGGACCCGCAGGCCGGCCTGATCAAGCTGCTGACGCCGCCGCTCCAGCAGGCGCAGCCCAGCGCCGGCTACATCCAGGCCTACCCGAGCGGCGTGCGCGAAAACGGCGGGCAGTATTCGCATGCGGGCGTGTGGGCCGTGATCGCGCAGGCGAAGAGCGGCAATGCCGACGCGGCGTACCGCTACTTCACCTACCTGAGCCCGGCGCATCGCGCCGCGCATCCCGAGTGGCGTCGTGCCTATGCTATTGAGCCGTACGTGATGGCGGGCGACGTGTATGGCGAGCCGCCGTACCTCGGCCGCGGCGGCTGGAGCTGGTACACCGGCTCGGCCGCGTGGATGCATCGTGCGGCGCTCGAACACCTGTTCGGCATGCGCCAGCGCGGTCCCGAGATCGGCTTCACGCCCTGCCTGCCTTCCCACTGGGATCACGCCGAACTCACATTGCGTCGCGACGGTCGCGAGTTGCGTGTCATCTTCTGCCGCAGTGGCGCCATCGCTGCGCTCGAAGCCGCGGCGCGTGCCAACGCCACCGAACTGCGGAGCGGGCAATCGCTGCGCTGGGACGAGCTAGCCGCGCAAAGCTGTTGCCTGGTGCGTTTGCCGACTGCGGGGCCGTCCATCGCAACGGCACCGCCGTCGGCCGTCGCCAGCGCCGTTCACTGAGTCGCCCTAGCGCCGCGACGTGGCGCTGGCGCGTCGCAGCGTCCCGTCTTCGCGCCTTCGCACCCCGTTCACCGCGGGGTTTTCGCGACCAGGGAGCGCCGCGCGGCGCTGTCCTACAGCGGCAAGCGCGGCGCTCCGATGTTCGCCGTTCCCTCGCATTCGTACAGTTGATGCATTGCCAAGGCATCGCAGTGCGGCGCGTGATGAGCACTCGATGGACGAGGAGAGCGTGATGCTGAAGTGGGCCTTGATCTTTGCCGTGATAGCCGCCGTTGCCGGCCTGTTTGGCTTCACCGGCATCGCTGCAGGCGCAGCCGGGATAGCCAAAATTCTTTTCATCGTATTTCTCGTGTTGTTTGTCGTCGTCGTACTGCTCGCGTTGCTGGGCATCGGCGCTGCGAGTTGACGCCGGTAATTTTCGCCGAACAGCCCGATCAAGGAATTTCTGATGAGTGCCAACGAAGAATCCGCCAACGTCACTTCGCTGCCGGGCGCAAAACACCAGCGGCTGGTGCTCAACGAGGGCGCCCTCGAAGCTGCGAAACGCTCACTCGATCAAGGCGCTGTCACGCCGAGTTACGGCCCGTGGCGCGATGACATCATCAAGTTGCTCAACGATGCATTGGCGACCGAGTTGGTGTGCGTGATGCGCTACAAACGCCACCACTTCACCGCCAAGGGTCTTGCATCGCCGAAGATTGCCGAGGAGTTCATGGTGCATGCGCTTGAAGAAACGGCACACGGCGACCAGATCGCCGAACGCATCGTGCAGCTCGGTGGCGAGCCCGATTTTTCGCCCGAGCACCTTTTGGCTCGAAGCCACGCCGAATACGACGCTTCCACCGACCTGAAGGCCATGATCAAGGCCAACCTGATCGCGGAGCGTGTCGCCATCGAGGCCTACAGCCAGATGATCATGCTCATCGGCGACAAGGATTCGACCACGCGCCGCATGCTCGAGAGCATCCTGAGTCAGGAACAGGAGCATGCTGACGAACTGAGCGATTGGATGACGGCGTAGCGCCGGCACAGTCGCATCCGAAATTCTGCCCATCGGTGGCGGGGCCAAACGCCACCCGATCGACTCATAACTCTTATCAACCGTCTCAAGGAGCTCCACCATGCAACTGCGCACCAAACTCGCTTCCGCTATCGCCGTTCTGGCCCTCGTCACCGCTTCGGGCTGCGCAGTGCAGCGCGGTCAGGAAACCGTCGGCGCGTATGTCGATGACGCCGCGATCACGACCTCGCTGAAAGCACGCTACGTTGACAACAAGGATGTCGACGCCGGCGCGATCAAGGTCGAGACGCTCAACGGCACCGTGATGCTCTCGGGCTTCGCGAAGAGCCAGAACGAACGCGCCACCGCGGAAGACATCGCCATGAAGGTCAAGGGCGTGAAGAGCGTCAAGAACTCGATCGTGGTGCGCCCGTAAGCAACGCGGTCTCCCCGATGCGCTGCCGGGTCCATCCGGCGCGCTTTCCTTTCGACGCCCCGGGTTCCTCGCAGGACCGCGGGGCGTTCTGTTGATCTCGCGCTGACTGACCTCGATGCATCCTGCCCACACTCCTCACGCCGCCCAGGAGCAGCGCTCGGCGTCGACTGTCGCCACAGCGGTCCTCGCCGCGCTCGCGGTCGTCGTGGCGCTGTGGTGGGGTCGAAGCTTCATGATCCCGCTGACGGCCGGGCTGATGCTGGCGATGCTGGTCCTGCCGGTGACCTCGCTGTTGGAACGCGGGCTCCGCAGTCGTGTCCTGTCGACCGTGCTGACGCTGGCGATCGTACTGGCCGCGCTCGGGCTCGCCGCCGCTGCGTTCGGCGACCAGCTGGGCCGTGTGGCCGGCCGTGCGCCCGACATGATCAGCCTGGTGGCGCAGCAGGTCTCCGAAACCGAACCCGAGGCTGATTCGGTGCTGCGACGTGTGCGCCTGGCCTTCCGGGATCTCGATCGCGCGGCCGAGCGCATCGCTGGCGACCGGCCGATGGCGCAGACCGCCCGCAGGAAAGCGGCGGCATCGAAACAGGCCGAGCTCGCTGCGAGCAACGCCGCGGCAACGGCACCGCCGGTCAGCATCTCGCAAACCGCCACCGTCGCGCTGCGCGACACAGCCGTGAGCGGTTCCGGCGCGCTGCTCAAACTGACCGGCGACCTGGTGGTCATCTTCTTCATCGCCTTTTTTGTGCTCGCCGGCGGCCAGCCGCTGGCCGAGCGCTTTCTCGGCTTGTGGGACGAACGACCCGGATTGCGCTTGCGCGCGGAACACGCCGCGCTCGAATGCGTGCGGCAGATCCGCATCTACAGCGGCGTGCTTCTGGTCACCAACACCGTGGTCGGGATCGCAGTCTGGGCCGCCTTCGCGTTCGCCGGACTGCCCGACGCGGCCGGCTGGGGACTGACCGCTGCGGTCCTGCACGTGGTGCCGTACCTCGGCATGGCCTTGTTGACGGGCCTTGGTGCAGCCGAAACCTTTCTGGTCCACGGCACCGTGGGCGCGGCGCTCGGCATGGCCGGATTCATCGTGTTGATGTCGACTCTGATCGGTACGGTCGTCACCGCCTGGCTGCAAGGACGCGCCGCGAAGATGAACTCGGCGGCGGTCTTCATCGGCGTCGTGTTCTGGGGCGCACTGTGGGGTGTGTGGGGCCTGCTTCTCGGCCCGGCGCTGGTGGTTCTGATGAAGGTCGTCGCCGAACACATCCGTCCCGGACAGAGGCTGGCGCAGTTGATGCAAGGCTGATCCGGTACCGTGCACGGCGTCGCCGTCGGACAAGCAATCGGATTCATGCGCGGGATGCCAGCGGCGCCCGCCGCGATGGTGAATGCCGACGCTATTTCGTGAGCTTCTTGTAGGCGGCGTCGGCTTCCGGAGCGCGGCTCGTGTCCTGCACGCCGTGTTTCACGTCCCGCGCGCCCTGCTGGACACGCGGGCTCTGTATTCCGCCGGTCATCCCAACGCTCTCATCACGATCGTTTGGCATCTTCGGCTCGGACGACGCCGACCCGGAGGTCAGATCGACGCCGGAAGCTGGCGTGCCCGAAGCGCCGCGAGCGGGTTTCCGGGTCGTGGCCGACGAGCTGCGTGCATTCGTATGGTCTCGTGCAGTCATGATCCGCGTCCTCCATCGATCGGCCGCTCAGAACGAACGCCGCATGTAGATGCCCAGCCCGCCTTTGCGCACGCGCAGTGTCATGCGCGTGTCGCCGGCCAGATGAAATCCGAGGCCGCCATAGGCGACATTCCAGCGCGATTGCGCGGCCTTGAACTCAATTCCCACCTTGCCGACCACTGCCTCGCGGCCATCGAGGCCCAGCCCGTGTATGCCAGCGGCATCGGCGTACAGCGCCGAACGTTCGGAGGTCCGGTAGCGCATTCCGAGCATCAGCACCGTACCGGACGCGAGCAACGCGCCGTCGCCTGCCAGCCCCTGCACCATGCCGGTCGGACGCGCGACATAAGAGATCGTGCCGATGCCGACGCCGAGATCGGAGCGCCCCTTCGATGCCCACCAGCGATAACTGAGCTCGTTCACTTCATTGCGGTACCCCGGGAGGCTGCGCTGTGATTCGAGCTGGACGTCGTTGCGCGTGAAGCGCGGCGCGTCATTGTTGCCGGCGCCCATCGAGCCGTCGGGGGCCAAGCTCGCCCAGGCCGGCGGCTCGTCGTCGGCCCGCACCCCGGCTGCGCAGCCGGCGCAAAGCACGATGCCGAGCAGCACGAGCCTTCCGGGAGTCGATGAACGCATGGCGCGGGGAGCCTCCTGCACCGATAGAGTCAATAGCGGGCGCGAAGTTCGCGAATTTGCCGTTCGTCCTCTCGCTCGAGGATCCCGTGCGCCTGACGCGTCTTGCCGGGTCGGCGTGCTTGTTCGCGATCCGGTACGCGAGTGGAACGGCCACCATCGTCCGTCCATTCCTTGCGGTCGGGGTAGCGGGGTGATGTCGAGCCTGTCTGCTGCTGTCGATCGTGGCGCATCGGTACTCCTCCAGGGGTGTCGCCGGCCAGTGCGATCCGACCGACGCGCAAATCGTAGCGCGCAGCCGGCAACGTCGTGGTCGGAACCGACCGATTGCACCGTAGGACGGCGCCGATTTCGTGGCCCTGCAGCGCCCGCCCCGGCGACGCTCAGATCAGCGGCCGCGGCGGCGGCTTGCCATCGCCGTACAGGTCGGCGATGCGCGTCAGCGCCTTCACGTCGAGCAGGCGCAAACGCCCGTCTTCGATTCTGTGCAAGCCACGCCGCTCAAGCTTGCGCAGGGTCTTGTTGGTATGTACGAGCGACAGCCCCAGGCCGTCGGCGATATGCTGCTGCGTCAACGGGAACGGCACACCCTGCGAACCACCATCGGGCAGCAACGCCGCAACACGCTTGAACAGCAAGACCAACAGCGTGGCGATACGTTCTTCCGCGCTGCGCCGACCCACCGACAGCAGCGTGTCGTCGACCAGCGACTCCTCGTGCGCCGTGAGCCAGGTGACACCGAAACCCAGCGTTGGCGCGGAACGGTGCAACTCCCAAAGCGCGTCGCGCCGAAACACGCACAGCACGACGTCGGTGAGGGCCTGGACACCGTGGTCGGCGGCGTCGCCCATCTTCTGTTGCACGCCGATGAAATCGCCCGGCAAAAGGAAGTTCAGGATCTGGCGCCGGCCATCGCTGAGCGTCTTGAACCGGAAGGCCCAGCCGCTGAACAGCGTGTACAGCGGTGGATCCGTCTCGCCTTCGTGAATGATGCTGCTGTCGGCGAGACCCGAGATCTGATCCCTTCTGAGCGATTCGATGATCGCCACTTCGGACTCCGACTGGCCGATGAACAGCGACAGCGGGCGCAGCGGGCAGGCTCGGCAGGACACGAATTTCACGGCGATCCCTCGCAAAACGCATGCGGTCGCATGCGGGGCACCCTGCGCCGGGCGGCGCACCGCGCTGTGTCATTCGACACATCAAGTGTCACATCAACGGACTACATTGGCGTTTGCTTCACCCATGAATCGACTCGGTACTGCCCATCATGGTGCAAGGTGAAACGACGTTTCAGATCCTCTATGTTAGCCAGATGGCGCATGGCGCCGATTTCGGGATCGTCAGGGAAGTCGTCACCGCCGCGCGCCATCGCAACCCGGCGCGCGGCATCACCGGAGCACTGCTTTTCGACGGCGAGCGCTTCTGCCAGTTGCTCGAGGGACCCGAGCCTGTGGTGAAGGCGCTGATGAAGAGCATCGCGCGTGACCCGCGTCATACGCAGATCAACGTGCTATTCACGGGCCCCTGTCTCGGCGAGCGTGCGATGCAGCGCTGGGCCAGCGGCTATTGCGATGCCTGCCTGCTCGAGGCTTTCGACGGCGATACGGGGCTGCGCGATCGACCGGCGCTCGACGCCTTCATCTCCGTTCTGAAGGGTGCCGACCTGGTGTAAGTGGCCGACACGCGCGCAGGCCATGTCGGACCCCTCCTACCCGAGCCAGCGCAATGTCTGATGCGCAGTGGAGGCGACGGCCTCTCGCGCCCGCGGTTGCCGCTTCCTATCGTTGGATTTTCAAACTCCGAAGGAATCGAGATGACCAAGCCCGCCGACAACCAAGACCTTCAGGGCGAAGGCAACTACGACGCGAGTCGCCGCTACGACAAGGCTGCCCGCGAGTTCGCGGAATCGGGCAAGGTCGAAGACGCCGCCCGCGCAGCCAAACCCGACAGCCCGGAACAAGCCGAGGAACTCAAGCGCGCCGAACGCGCGGGCCAATCGCACGCGAAGGGCGAAGACCCGGCGTTGACGACACCGCCCTCAGGCGGCAAGAAGTAAGAGAGCGCAAACGCGGCGCAAAAAAGCCGGCGTGCGCCGGCTTCTTGTCGGTCCAGAAAAGCCGCCGCTCAAGTCTTGTTGAACCTGGCCTTCGCGGAAGCGATACACGCCGATTTGGCGTCGCCTGCCAGACTGTCGCACTTCTCCGTTGCCACCCTGTAGTCGGCATCGCGTTTATCTTCGGCCGCGTCCTTCTTCACCGCGCCGACCTTCTCGTTCGTCTTGGCATCGACTGTCGCTTTGGTGTGGGCAGCCTTCGCTTCGGCCCTGCAAACGTCCTTGGCATTGCCCGCCTTGTCGTCGCACATTTCCTTCGCCACAGCGTAGGTCGAATCCGCCTTGGCCACCGCCAGCTTGCGTGAGTCGCTGGGCTTGCCCGAATAGTTGTATTCGAGCTCCGCGCGGGCGACCTTTTCCTTGCCCTTGGCCTTCAGCTTGCACACGTCATTGGCGTTGCCGCTGGACTGAGCGCATGCAGCCTTGTCGGACTTGTACTCGGCGCTGATGCGGTCCTTCGCGGCGGCGTAGTCGGTCTTGTTCATCGTCGCGGCGAACGCGCCGCCGGCCGCGAGGAGTGCGCCAACGGCGATGACCGTCTTGCATTGTTGAATGGTGGGCATGATGGAATTTTTCCTTCGAAGCAGCGGATCGGCTCCGCGATGCTTGAAGTATGAAAACCGGGGCCTCGCCGGGCCAGCGGACGGCACCGCAACGACCCGTAGTTCTTCTCCTACCTGTGGCCGAGGTTCAGCTCGACGTTGCTGCAGCACGCACTGACTTGGCCGCAGCGGGCGGTGGTAACAATGGCTTCGCCTTGAAGCGCTCAGAGAACGCCCGGCATGCATCGGCGTCGTGCTGAGCGTCGGCGCCGCTGCCAACGTCGATCAGCGGGATCAACGCGGCCAGTGGGTTGACGAGCGCCAACAAGGCAGACGCACCGAGGCGGGTGCCGAGCTTGCCCTTCTCGACCGAGACGCTGGGATCCGCGAAGCTGCCGCGCACCAGCAGCGGCGTGCGCAGAGCGAGCGGGCTGACGTCGCGCGGTGTGACGACCACGCGCAGATCGAGCGTTTCGGTGACGAGCGAGATCGAGCCGTCGGCCCAAAAGGTCGAGTCGGGCGTATCGATCACCACGACGCGCGGCCGCAGCATGCCCTTCTCGGCGATCAGATCGGCGATGGCGCACCGGACCGGCAGCGAACTGTCGCCCTTGATCAAAACGCCCAGCGCTTGCGCGATGTCCAGGCCCGCGGCTTCGACGGCGAGCTGAGAGATCGTGCCGTTCACCAGATGCATGCGCACCTCGCCGCGCAGGCTTCCGAGGATTGCGGCAGTGGACTTGCCCTGTCCCGCCACCCGGGCCTGCCCGTTCAGGCGGCCCGAAGCGTAAGGCGGCGCGTTGTTCGCGCGCGTCTGGTGGATCCATCGTTCCAGCCGCACGCCGTCCCAGCGCAGGTCGGCGGTCCAGAGCGCCTGCGCATTGCGGCCATCGAGCTGCATCATGCCGCCCAGATGACCCTGGCCGGTGCGCGTGTCGATCTCGCGCAGCGTCAGCACGCCACCGGTCAGCACGAGGTGCGTGCGCAGCGGTTTCAGCGGTTCGAGAAGGCTGCTGCCGAGATCGAGGTTTTCGATGTCGATGAGCACGTTGGCGTCCATCGCTCGCAACGAGGGCAGGTCGAATTCGCGGTCCGGCAGGACGCGTCCCGTCGTCTTCTTGGCCACTTGCGCCGCGGAGGCAGCTGCCGCCGGGACCGCCGTCTTGCGCACCGGAGTGCCCAGCGCCGGGCCCAGATCGGCGAGCAGCAACTTCGAGCCAGTCAGGCGCCCGGCGAGCAGCGGCACGCGAGGGCGCGGGTCGTAGGTAAGCGCTGCGGCCAGGCGGCTTGACCCGATGCTGGCCTGGTCAACCACGGCGTTCCATACCTCGCCTTCCTTGGCAATCAGGCCTTCGGCACGGAACGGCCCGGTGGTCGGCAAGGTCACTTGCATCGGGTCGCCGAGCGCCGCCAGCGACGGGCCCTGAACACTGAATCGGCCCTTCAGCCCGCCGAAGTGCAGCGCGTCGGTCGCGGTGCCCTTGAAGCTCAGCGCCGCGGCGCCGATCCGGGCTTCGATGGTCACCGGCAACGCGAGCGTCGCGGCGTCCTCGGCGATGACGGGCAGCACACCCGAGGCCCGCAGGTCGATGATCAACGGCTGCTTGCGATACGCGCCCTTCGCGTTGAACTGCAAGCCCGACGCCGCCCCGGACGCGGCTGTGCCGGAAGCCGGAATACTCGCGCCTTCAACCAGCGAAAATCTCGCGTCGAGATCGACGTCGGTCAGCGCATCGCGGTAGACCATCGAACCCGAGTCGACCTCCAGCCGGCCGAACACCGGCACCCGATTCGCTGGCTCGGTGGCCGGCATGGTCTTCCCGAACTGCCATGAGGCGCGGCCATCGGCGACGCGCTCGAGCTGGCCGTCGAGTTGCGCCGCGCGCAACTCGCGAATGCGCAGCGGCTCGCCGCGGCGGGCGCGCCACAGGTCGCCGTAGCCCAGCGTGATCCGGGCGTCGCGGGCCAGCAGCATGTGCGGCGCGGCACTCCACGCAGGTGCCCCGATCTCGATGTAGGCGGCCGTGATCTCGATGCCGCCAAGCAGACGGATGACCGCGGTCGGTGCTGCCGCGGGGTCGGCACTCAGACTGACGCGGCGATCGATCATGCTGCCGAGCCAACGCTGCATCGGCGCGGCAAGGAAGGGCCAGCCGATGGCTTCGGCGACGCCGACGCCAACGACGACGGCACCGAGCAACCCCGCCACGAGCAGGCGCCAGCGAAAGAATTTTGCGGTAGCTTGGCTCATGGCCCGATGCTCGCACGCGGCGGCCCGGGTCTCCATCGGGAGGCGACGGCTCCGGTTGTCGGTGGACTCCTACACCCGCGGTCGCGGCTGCAACCCGAAGCGGCGGCGTCAGCGCAGCACGTCGGGATTCAACGGTGTCGGCGGCCTGCCCGGGCTCGGGCCGACACCGAGTGCGGCGAGCAGGTTGTCGACCGCGAGATCAGCCATCGCCCGGCGTGTCGGCAGGCTCGCGCTGGCGATGTGCGGGGTCAGCACGACGTTGGCGACTTTCAACAGTTCGGGGTGGACCGCGGGCTCCCCTTCGAACACGTCGAGCCCGGCCGCGGCGATGTGCTTTTCGCGCAGCGCCCGTGCCAGCGCCGCGTCGTCGACGACGCCGCCGCGGGCGATGTTGGTGAGCGTGGCGGTCGGCTTCATTTGCGCGAGCTCGGCCGCGCCGACCAAGTGGTGCGAAGCCGCGCTGTAGGGCACGACGATCACGAGATGGTCGCTGGCGCGCAGCAACTCTTCCTTGGCGACGTAGCGCGCGCCGAGCTCGGCTTCGGTCGCGGCGGCCAGCCGCGACCGGTTGTGGTAGATCACCTTCATGCCGAAGCCGAGCGCACCACGACGCGCGATCGCCTGGCCGATGCGGCCCATGCCGAGCACGCCGAGCGTGGCGCCGTACACATCGGAGCCGGCGAACGCGTCGACAGTCCATTTCGTCCACGCGCCGCTGCGCAAAAAGTGCTCGCTCTCGGAGATGCGGCGGGCGGCCGCCATCATCAACGCGAAGCCGAAGTCGGCGGTGGTCTCCGTCAGCACGTCGGGGGCGTTGCTGACGAGCACGCCGTGCGCGGTGCAGGCCGCCACGTCGACATTGTTGTAGCCGACTGCCATGCTGCACACAGCACGCAAGTCGGGGCAGGCGTCGAGCAGCGCGGTGTCGATCGGCTGCGTGCCGGTTATGAACACGCCAACCTTGCCCTGCAGGTGCCGGATCAGCTCGGCCTGCGTCCACACCACGTCGGCCTGGTTGGTCTCGACGTCGAAATGTTCACGCAGGCGATCGATGATGTCCGGGAACACCGCGCGACAAACGAGGACTGAGCGTTTCATGGTTTGCTTTCGTGTGGATCGTCGTGACGTCGGGGGGTACACCAGCGCGCGGTTCAGCTCAGAAAGCTCGTGAAGGCGCGCACCGGCTCGCGCTCGGTCACCAGCGAGTTCTCGACCGCATCGGGGTCGGCGTAGCCCATCGACATGCCGCACACCACCTGCTCGTTGTCGGGCGCGCCGACGTGCGCGCTGATGATGCGGTGGAACTGCATGAATGCGGCCTGCGGG
>JANMAW010000045.1:0-5192 GCA_031360005.1 Rhizobacter sp. | reverse complement strand
GACCGCCTCGATCAGCACGCCGACGAACTCGTTCACCGAGGTCGAGACGACCTTCGACTGATTCTGGAACTGATGCAGCTCGATGCCGGCCGGCAGGTCGGTGCGGATCGCATCGATCGTCGCATTCAGCGCCTTGCCCATTCGGATGATGTCGCCGCCCCTGGCCATCGAAATGCCAAGCGCGATGACCTCATGCCCCTGATGGCGCACCTTGACCGCCGGCGGGTCGACATAGGCGCGCCGGATCTGCGCGATGTCGCCGAGCTTGAAGCTGGCGCCACCCGCCCGGATCGGGAAGGCGCGCAGCTCGTCGACCGAGTTGAACTGCCCGCCGACACGGACCTGAACCATGTCGGTCGGCGCATTGATCGCACCGGCCGACTCGACCGCGTTCTGCTGGCCGATTTGGGTCAACACCTGGTTGAAGTCGAGTCCGAGTTGCGCGAGGCGTTTCTGGGAGATTTCGACGAAGAGCTTTTCGTCCTGCGCGCCGAAGATCGCGACCTTGTTGACGTCCTGGACCTTGAGCAGACGCTGGCGCACGCGGTCGGCCTGATCCTTCAGCTCCTGGTACGTGAAACCGTCGGTCGAGAGGGCGTAGATCGAGCCGTACACATCGCCGAACTCGTCGTTGAAGAACGGCCCCACCACGCCGGCGGGCAACGTTGCGCGCATGTCGCCGATCTTCTTGCGCACCGTGTACCAGGTCTGCTGCATCTCCTTGGGCGGAGACGAGTCCTTCACCTGAAAGATGATCAGCGCCTCGCCGGGCTTGGAGTAGCTTCGAATCCTGTCGGCGTGGGGCACTTCCTGCAGTGTCTTCTCGAGCTTGTCGATCACCTGCTCGGCCACTTGCCGCGCGGTGGCGCCCGGCCACGACACACGCATCGCCATCGCGCGGAAGGTGAACGGCGGGTCTTCGTCCTGCCCGAGCTGAAAGTACGCTGCCGCGCCGAGCACCAGCATCACGATCAGCAGGTAGCGCGTCAGTTCCGGATGTTCGAGCGCCCACCTCGAGACGTTCAGCCGCGAGGCATTTTCGGCCGGTTGCGATACGCCCTGCGCGGTTGCCGGTGGCGCGTCGGTGGGCACTGCGGCCTTGCTCACTTGACGCTGACCGGTGTGCCTGCCGAAGCCGATTCCCCGGATGCCGGCGGGGCCCCGGGGTCTACATAGAACTTGACCTTCTGCCCCGGCTGCAGCACATGCACGCCCGCGGTCACGACGATCTGACCCGGCGCGAGACCGCCGGTGATCACCGCCTCGTTGCCGTCGGCGCCAGCGAGCTGTACCTCCTGCGACGCGACCGTCATGGTGTTCCGGTCGACCAGCCATACGGCGCTGCGCCCCTGATCTTCGCGCAGCGCCGACAGCGGCAGCTTGGTCACGCCGGCGGTCTGCGGCAATTCCATCAGCACCGTGACTGTCTGGCCCAGGCGCACGCCGGTGGTGGAGGCGCTGCCGATGTCGGCCTTGATCAGAAAGGTTCGCGTCGAGGGATCAGCGGCGGCCGAGATTTCCCGGATCGTCGCAGGCAGCGCCTCGCGGGCCGCACCCCAAAGGCGCACCTTGAACCTGCCGCGTTGCGCGGCCTGCGCCTTCACGAGGTCGACCCTGTCTTCGGGCACCGCGAACACGACATCGCGCGGGCCGTCGTGCGCAAGCCGGAGCACCGGCGTCCCCGCCAAAGCCACCATGCCGGGCTCGAGGTCGACACCCGTGACCACGCCGCTCGCGTCGGCGACGAGTGCCGCATAACCCGCCTGGTTGCCTTGCACGTTGGCTTGCGCTTTCGCTTGGTCGAGTTGGGCGCGCGCGGTCTTGACGGCCGATTCGCGGCGGTCGAGTTCGGCCGCGCCGATGAAGCCCTGGTTGTAGAGATCCTTGTAGCGCTTGAAGTCGGCGGCGTTCTGGTCATAGCTGGCCTGGGCGGACGCCACCGCGGCGCGCGCGGAATCCTGACCGAGGCGCAGGTCCTGCGGGTCGAGTTGGGCCAGCACCTGGCCGGCCTTCACCAGGTCGCCGAGATCAACGTTGCGCTTGATCATCTTGCCGCCCACCCGAAAGCTCAGGCGCGACTCGGTCCGGGCCCGCACTTCGCCGGCGTATTCGTAGGCGCCGCCGGTGGCCTGGGTCGAGATGGTCATCGTGCGCACCGCACGCACCGGGTCGGGTGCGGTTTCCGTCCTGGAACAGGCAGCCAGGGCCGTGATGCCGGCCAAGGCGAGGAGCAGCGCATCGCGCATATGAGTCCTTTGGGCGGTCTGATGACCGGGAACCAGGCCAATGCGGCGATGGGTGGGCTGCGCCATAACACCTTCGAATCGCAAATGACTGATTGGTCATTAATATATTCCGCCCCTGCACGGGTGTCAAACCCCGAACTCCACCGAAGGTGCACGCGCCCGTGCACCGGCCCTACAGCGCACAACGTGGACAATCGCAGCGGTGAGCGTCGACCATTACGAAAACTTTCCCGTCGCATCTTTGCTGTGCCCGCCCGGATTGCGGCCGGCCGTGTCAGCCATCTACGGCTTCGCGCGCACCGCCGACGACATCGCCGACGAAGGCGATGCCACCGCCAACCAGCGACTCGCCGATCTTGCCGCTTACCGCGACGACCTGCACGCGGTGCGCGGGCGCGGCGCGCGATCGTCGCGCTGGCCGCAGGTGTTCGACCCGTTGGCCGCGGTGCTGGCAAGGCACGCGTTGCCGGTCGAGTTGCTCACCGATCTGCTCAGTGCCTTCGAGCAGGACGTCGTCAAGCACGCCTACGCCGACCGCGCCGAACTGCTCGACTACTGTCGGCGCTCGGCCGATCCGATCGGCCGGCTGTTGCTGCATCTGTACGGCGTGTCAGACAGCGTTGCGCTTCGGCAGTCGGACGCGATCTGCACTGCACTGCAACTCGCAAACTTCTGGCAGGACCTCAGCGTCGACCTGGGCCGCGGCCGCCTCTATGTGCCCGCAACCGATTGCGCCCGCCACGCTGCCGCGCCGCATGGCCTGCTGGCGCAGCAGGCCGGCCCGAACGTGCGCGCGCTGCTCGCCGACATGATCGGCTGGGCGCGCGAATTGATGCGTTCGGGGGCACCGCTGGTGCATACCATCCGCGGCCGCGCCGGCTGGGAGCTGCGCCTGGTGGTGCAAGGCGGGCTGCGCATTCTCGAGAAGACCGAGGCGCTGGGATCTGCAGCGTTGCAGATCCGTCCTGCCCTGCAGTGGGTCGACTTTCCGCTGCTTCTGTGGCGCGCACTGTGGATGCGTCCGGCACGAGCCAGGGTCGCGAGAGCGAGTCCGCGTGATTCCTGAGCGCTACGTTCAAGGCAAGGCAGCGAGGGCCACGAACTGGCCGCGATGCCGCGCGGCCTGAGGACATTGCATGACGCCCGAGCAGTACGTGCAGGACAAGGCAGCCAGGAGTGGCTCGAGCTTCTACTACGCCTTCCTGTTCCTGCCGCCACCGCAGCGTGCGGCGATCACCGCGTTCTATGCCTTCTGCCGCGAGGTGGATGACGTCGTCGACGAGGTCAGCGACCCCGGCGTCGCCGCGACCAAGCTCGCATGGTGGCGCAAGGAGGTCGGGGCAAGCTTTGCCGGCCAGCCCGGCCACCCGGTGATGAAGGCATTGATGCCGCACGTCGCCGACTTCGACATCCGTGCCGAGCACTTGCTCGCCGTGATCGAGGGCTGCCAGATGGACCTCGAACAATCGCGCTACCTCGACTACGCGGGGCTGGCGCGCTACTGCCATCTTGTCGCTGGCGTCGTCGGCGAGGTCGCCGCCGGCATCTTCGGCCATACGCAGGCAGCGACCACCGCCTACGCCCACAAGATGGGGCTGGCGATGCAGCTCACCAACATCATCCGCGACGTCGGCGACGATGCGCGTCGCGGGCGCATTTATCTGCCGCTTTCGGAGCTGAAGCAGTTCGGAGTGTCGGCCCAGGAGATACTGAACCGCGGCTACAGTGATCGCTTCGTCGCACTGATGAAGTTCCAGGCCGATCGCGCGCACCGCAGCTACGACGAGGCATTCGCGCTGCTGCCCGACGCCGACCAGCGCGCCCAGAGGCCGGGTGTGATGATGGCCAACATCTACCGCACGCTGTTGCGCGAGATCGAGGCTGATAACTTCCAGGTGCTGCATCAGCGCACATCGCTCACGCCGTTGCGCAAGCTGTGGATCGCGATGCGCACGAACTGGCGCGGACGCTAGTGGCGGCGCGGTCGGCGACCAGCAGAAAGGTCGCGGTTGTCGGCGGCGGCTGGGCCGGGCTCGCTGCGGCCGTCGCGGCCGTGCGCTCCGGTCACCGCGTCACGCTGTTCGAGATGGCGCCGCAACTTGGCGGCCGCGCGCGCGGCGTCGACGTCGCGGGCATCGCGCTGGACAACGGCCAGCACATCCTGATCGGCGCCTATGTCGACACCCTCGCGCTGCTGCGCACCGTGGGCGTGGCGGCGGAACAGGCCTTTGTCCGTACGCCGTTGCGCATCACTTTCTCGGACGGTCCCGGACTGCACCTGAATGCCGGTGCACCGATGGCCGCGTTCGCGGCCGCCGTGCTGCGGCAACGTGCATGGCGGCCGCACGAGCGAATCGCGCTGCTTGCGGCCGCGACCGGCTGGGCACTGCACGGCTTTCGCTGCGATCCGTCGCTCACCGTGGCGGCGCTCACGGCAAGGCTACCGAAGTCGGTTCGTGAGCAATTGATCGACCCGCTGTGCGTGGCTGCGCTGAACACGCCGGCCAACGACGCGGGCGCGAGTGTGTTTCTTCGAGTGCTGAAGGACGCGCTCTTTTCCGGGCCGGGGTCGGCCGATCTGCTGCTGCCGCGCGTCGGCTTGAGCGATTTGCTGCCCGAGCCCGCGATGCGCTGGTTGATGGACGCCGGCGCGGAACTGCGGCGGCAGCACCGGGTGGAATCGGTGGCGCAGCAAGCCGATGCCTGGTCGCTCGACGGCGAACCATTCGACCGCGTCGTGCTCGCCAGCACCGCGACCGAAGCCGCGCGCCTGATTCGCACGATCTCGCCAGGTTGGTCTCGCACCGCCGCGGCATTGCAGTACGAGCCGATTGTCACGGTGTACGTGCGCAGCGCCGGCGCGCGGCTGCCCGAGCCGATGCTGGCGCTGCGATCCGACGATCAGTTCCCGGCCCAGTTCGTGTTCGATCGAGGCCAACTCGGCGG
>JANMAW010000039.1:0-5731 GCA_031360005.1 Rhizobacter sp. | reverse complement strand
CCAGCCGACCGCCACCAAGCACGTCGCCGCGATGGAGCTCAGGCTCGGTGCGCGGCTGCTCGATCGCAACACCCGTGGCGTCAGCGCGACCGAGATCGGCGCGCTGTACTACGAGAAATGCAAGTCGATCCAGCGCGAGCTGGAAGAGGCCGACAACCTCGCGTCGCTGCTGCAATCGCGCGTCGGCGGGCAGTTGCGCGTCAGCACCTCGGTCAGCTTCGGCCGGCGCGTGCTGACGCCGCTGGTGCTGGCCTTCATGCGCCGCCACCCCGACATCTCGATCGACCTGAGCTTCGACGACCGCTACGTCAACCTCGTCGAGCAAGGGGTCGATGTCGCGATCCGCATGGGTCGCCTGGCCGACTCGTCGCTCGGGTCACGCTACCTCGGCCAGAACCCGGGGGTGCTGGTCGCGTCGCCCGCATACCTGAAGGAGCATGCAGCGCCGAAATCGCCTGCCGACGTGGCGGCGCACGCATGCCTGATCTACAGCAGCGTGCAGGGCGACGAGCGCTGGCACTTCACCGGCGGCGCCGGTCGCGGGCAGCCGGGGCGCGAAGAGTCGATCCCGGTGCGCGGTCCGCTGCGCACCAACAGCCTGTCGGTCGTGCTCGCCGCCGCGCTCAGCGGCATGGGGCTGGCGATCCTGCCGTGGTACGTGGCGCATGGGGCGGTGAGCGCGGGCCGGGTCGCGCCGCTGCTCACCGACTACGCGCTGCCGGTGCAGGAGATGCATGCGGTGTTCCCGTCACCGAAGCTGGTGCCGTCGAAGGTCAGCAGCTTCATCACCTTCCTGCAGGAGCAGTTCAGCCCCGAGTGGTGGAACCGCGCCGCCGAAGTGGAGTAGCCGGCGACAGCGTCGTCAGCGGCGCCAGCGAGGCGCGCAACCGCTCGACCGGGTCGACCGATGCGCTCGCGCTGCCGAGGGCGTTTTCGACGTCGCCGATGTGCACGATCATCTGCCGGGCTGCGCCTTCGGGGTCGCGGTCGGCGAGCGCGCCGACGATGCGCGCGTGATCGGCACACGACGCGCGGGCGTCATGGGTCGACTGGTAGAGCGTCGAGACCAGCGTGGTGCGGGCGGTCAGGTCGCGCAGCAGGTCGCAGAGCACGCGGTGGCCCAGGCACTCGGCCAGGCAGACATGGAAGTCGGCGAGCAGGAAGGTGCGCGTCGCGACGTCGGCGCCCGCGATCGCCGCCTCCTCTTCCTTGACGTGCTGGCGCAGGCGCCGGATCACCGCCTGCAGCGGCTTGCCGGCATCGCGCAGCACGCTGGCTTCGCGCAGCATGCCGGCCTCGATGGCGCGCCGCGCCGCGAAGGCATCTCGAGCCTCGTCGATCGACGGCTCGACCACGTACCAGCCCTTGCGCGAGCGCACCTCGACGAAGCCGCGCGCCTGCAACTGCATCAGCGCCTCGCGCACCAGCGTGCGGCTGACGCCGAACATGTCGGCCAGTGCCTGCTCGCCGAGCCGCTCGCCGGGCTTCAGCTTCTGCGCGAGGATCGATTCGACGACCTGCTGGGCGATTTCGATCTGGGTGGCCATCGGGCATTGTCAGCCGTGGGATCAGCGCGCGTCAGCGCGCGGCGGCCGCCAGCAGCGTGGCGTCGGCGTCGTCGACAACCGGCCGGCCGTCGAGTACCGCATGGGCCCGGGCGCGGTCGATGTCGCCCTCCCAAGTCGCCACCGCGACGGTCGCCACGCAATTGCCGACCAGGTTGCCCAGAGCCCGCGCGATGCCCATGAACCAGTCGACCGACAGCACCAGCACCAGGCCGATCGCGGGGATCGCCGGGATCGCCTGCAACGTCGCCGCGAGCACCACGATCGCCGACCCCGGCACGCCGTGCGCGCCCTTCGAGGTGACCAGCGAAATCGCCAGGATCGTCAGCAGGTCGCTCATCGAGATCGGCGTGTTGGTGGCCTGCGCGATGAACACCGCGGCGAGCGTGATGTAGATCGAGAAAGCGTCGAGGTTGAACGAGTAGCCGGTCGGGATCACCAGCCCGACGGTCGAATCGCGGATGCCCAGGTACCTGAGCTTGGCCATGATCTGCGGCAGCACGCTGTCGGACGAGGTGGTGGCGAACACCACCGCCAGTTCCTCGCGCAGGTACTTCAGCAGCTTGACGATGGAGAAGCCGCACATGCGCATGATCGCGCCGAGGATCACGAACACGAAGACCAGCACCGCGCCGTAGAACAGCACCACCAGCATGCCGAGCTGCCTGAGCGAACCGATGCCGTACTTGGCGACGGTGAACGCGATCGCCCCGAGCACGCCCAGCGGCGCCAGCCGGATGATGATGCCCATGATCTTGAACAGCACATGCGACAGGTCGTCGACGAACGCGGCCACCGCCTTGCCGCGCTGGCCGATCAGCGCGAGCGCGCAGCCGAACAGCACCGCGAACAGCAGCACCTGGAGTACGTCGCCCTTCGCGAACGCGTCGACCACGGTGATCGGGATCAATTTCATCAGGAACTCGACCGTGCCGCCGCCGGTCAGCTTGCCGGCGTTCTCCGCATAGGCGCTCATCGCCTTCGCGTCGAGCGTGTTCGGGTCGACGTTCATCCCGGCGCCGGGCTGGAAGACGAAGGCGAGCAGCAGGCCCAGCCCGAGCGCGATCGAGGTCACGACCTCGAAGTACACCAGCGCCTTGATGCCGACCCGGCCGACGCGCTTCAGGTCGCCGGCGCCGGCGATGCCGTGCACGACGACGCAGAACACCAGCACCGGGATGATCATCTTGATCAGCTTGATGAAGCCGTCGCCGAGCGGCTTGAGCTTGAGCGCGAAGTCGGGCACGAGCAGCGCGAGCAGCACGCCGACCGCGAGAGCCAGCAGCACCTGGCCGAAAAGGGAGCGCAGGAAACGGGGCATGGGATGTCCTCCAGCGGGTTAGGCAGCTCGTTGGACACAAGCTTGCATACAAGTAATGTAGTCAAGCGCAGCAGCAATGGCATTCGGGATTTCCCTGCATCCGAGCGAACTCGGGCGAATACCCCCGATGATTGCGCCTCATGCCCGCCGCGCCACCCGGTCACGGCCCCCAACTCCAGCCCACACCAAAATGGACCAGCCCCCTTACCTGCGCTTCCCCGCCGTTCACGCAGACTCGATCAACTTCGTCTGCGACGACGACCTGTGGCAGGTCAGCACCAGCGGCGGTGTCGCGCGACGCCTTACCGCCGGGCTGTCGGAGCCGTCGTCCCCGAGCGTGTCGCCCGACGGAAAGTGGATCGCGTTCATCGGCCGCGACGAGCAGCACCCCGAGGTCTACCGGATGCCCGCCGAAGGCGGGCCGGCACAGCGCCTGACCTGGCTCGGCCCGGACACGATCGTGCGCGGCTGGACGCCCGAAGGCCGGATCCTGTTCGTCAGCACGCACGGCCAGCCATTCTTTCGCAACTATCGCGCCTTCACGCTGGCGCCGCACGGCGGCGCACCGCAGCCGCTGGCGCTCGGACAGGTCAACCACCTCGCGTTCGGCCCCGGCCAGGCGAAGGTGATCGGCCGCAACACCGCCGACCCGGCGCGCTGGAAACGCTACCGCGGCGGTACCGCCGGCCACCTGTGGATCGATGCCGAGGGCACCGGGACCTTCCGGCGCATGAGCGAGCTGAAGGGCAACCTCAGCAGCCCGATGTGGCTGGGCCACCGCATCTACCACCTGTCGGATTTCGAAGGCGTCGGCAACTTGTACTCGTGCCGGCCCGATGGTTCGGACCTGCAGCGCCACACCGAACACGCCGACTTCTACGCGCGCCACGCGCAGACCGACGGCAAGCGCATCGTCTACCAGTGCGGCGCCGAGATCTGGCTGTTCGACCCCGCGACCGACACGACCGCGCGCATCGACGTGCGCACGCCATCGCATCAGACCCAGGCGGCGCGCAGGTTCGTGCCGGCGGCCGAGCACCTCGGCTCGGTCCACCCGCACCCGGCCGGGCACAGCGTGGCGGTCGATGCGCGCGGCAAGCTGTTCACGATGGCGCTGTGGGAAGGCGCGGTGCGGCAACATGGCGCAGCCGACGGCGCGCGCATCCGGCACGGCCAGTGGCTGGCGGGCGGCGCGGATGCCGGCGAGGAAGCCTCGCTGGTCGCGGTCAGCGACGCGTCGGGTGAAGAGCGCATCACGCTGTTCGAGAACGGCGCCGAGCGCACGCTGCCATGGGAGGTCGGCCATGTCAGCGCGCTGCGTGCCGCGCCGGTGGGAACATGCGTCGCGATCGCGAATCATCGCAACGAGGTCTGGATCGGCGACGTCGCGAGCGGCGTGCTGACCGCGGTGGACCGCAGCGATTTCGGCCGCAGCGACGACCTCGCGTGGTCGGCCGACGGCGCGTGGCTCGCGTACACCTTCCGCGCCAGCATGCGTCACACCGCGATCAAGCTTCACACGCTCGCTCGTGACGGCCACAGCGGCAGCAGCACCCTGGTCACGCAGCCCGAGTTCAACGACTACAGCCCGTCGTTCGACCCGGCCGGCAAGTACCTGTACTTCCTGTCGCTGCGCACCTTCGACCCGGTGTACGACAGCGTGCACTTCGAGTTGAGCTTTCCGCGCGCCGCCCGGCCCTACCTGATCGCGCTGCAGGCCGGCGGCTCGCCACCGTTCGACCCGTCGCCGAAGGGCCTGGCCGCCGACGGATCGCCGGATGAAGCGCCGAAGGCCGACGCCGATTCGAAGGCCGCGCCGTTGCGGGTCGACCTGGACGGTATCGCGCAGCGCATCGCGCCGTTCCCGGTCAGCGAGAACCGCTTCGGCAAGCTGGTCGGCGCGTCGCGCGGCAGAGTGGTCTGGAGCGTGCTGAACATCGTCGGCGCGCACGGCCGCGGTGGCCACAAGGAGGCGCCGGCCAAGCTCGAGGTGTTCGACTTCGCGACGCAGCGCGCCGAGCCGCTCGCCGAGGAAGCCGACAGCTTCGAGCTCGCCGCCGACCACGCGACGCTGCTGCTGCGCGCCGGCAAGCGGCTGCGCGCGATCAGCGTGAGCCGCAAGCCTGAAAGCGCTCCGTCCGGCGACACCGCGCCGGCTGCGGCGTCGCAGCCGCCGTCGCGCAAGAACGGCTGGCTCGATCTCGAGCGCATCCGCCTGTCGATCGCGCCGCGCGCCGAGTGGCGCCAGATGCTGCGCGAGGTGTGGCGACTGCAACGCGACCAGTTCTGGACCGCCACGATGTCGGGCATCGCGTGGGACGCGGTGTACGCGCGCTACGCACCGCTGGTCGAGCGCGTCGCGACGCGCGGCGAACTGTCCGACCTGATCTGGGAGATGCAGGGCGAGCTCGGCACCTCGCACGCCTACGAACAGGGCGGCGACCACCGCAAGCCGCCGCCGGTGCCGCTCGGCCACCTCGGTGCCGAACTGCGCTTCGACGAAACGGACGAGAGCTACGAGATCACCCGGCTCGTCACCGGCGATGCCTGGGATGCAGGCGCCGATTCGCCGCTGAACGCGGTCGGCGTCGAGGCCAGGGTCGGCGAGCGCATCCTCAAAGTGAACGGCCAGCGTGTCTCGCGCGAGCGCCCGCCGCAGGCACTGCTGGTGCATCAGGCGAATGCGAAGGTCGAACTGACGCTCGCCTGCGGCCCGCTGGCGCCAGGGTCTGCGGCCGGCGCGGTCACGCGCAACGTGCTCGTCACGACGCTCGCCGACGAGGTGCCGGCGCGCTACCGCGAATGGGTCGAGCGCAACCGCGCCTGGGTCCACGCGCAATCGAAC
>JANMAW010000010.1:0-5823 GCA_031360005.1 Rhizobacter sp. | reverse complement strand
ATCCGCGTGCTCGAGAAGCACGGCGGCAAGTCGGGGGACTGGGTCGCGCCCTAGCGCCTTGCGCTAACGGAAGTCTTCGTAGTCGAACTGACGCGCGGGCGAACTGCACTGGAACGGCAACGCCGCTGCCGGTTCGGTCTTTTCGGTGCAAGGCGCGAAGAATGGCTCGGCCTGCTCGTTGTGGAACTCGCGCAGGCGCTGCGCGATGTGGCGCGCACGGTCGGTGTCGCCAGCTTCGTGCAGTGCCTTGGCCCACGCCTGCAGCAGCCGCGCGTCGAGCAGGTAGTGGGGCGCGCGCACGAACGTGGCCATCGCCTGCGACGGGTGCTCTGACGTGGTTGCCGCGGCGTAATCCGCATGGTGCGCGAAGAACACGCTTCGCCGGCCATTCGCGATGCGCTGCGCCAGTGGCGCCGCGCCGTCGCCCGGGGCGAAGATGACGACGACGTCGGCGTAGTCAGCCACCGACGCGAGACCGCCGCACATCAGCAGCAGCGACGCGATCAGCAGCGGCCGGCTGCGCTTTGCTGCCGCCGCTGCGGGGCGCGCCTGCGGATCGACCAGGCAGAGCCCGAATGCGAACGCCGCCGGCACCAGGAAGTACGCGTACCAGAGCGGGTACTCGAGCAGGCTGTGCAGCAGGATCAGGAACACGATCATGAACGCGGCTCTCTTCAGCGGCGCCTGCGCCGGGTCGGCGTGCCCGCGGGCCTGCAGCGCATCGCGCAGCGCGCGGTACCCGGCCCACAGCAACAACGCCAGCACCAGCGCCGCCAGCGGCAGGCCGAGTTCGACCGCGAACTGCAGGATCAGGTTGTGGGTGTGGTCGAAGAACTGGGTCGGCCGACCCGGGAAAGGCGTCAGCGTCCAGGCGAAATTGAACTCGCCGAAGCCGACGCCGGCCCACGGGTGCATCCTGATCAGCGCGAGCGTGTTCGACCAGATGCCCCAGCGCGAGGTCGAGATATCGCCCTTTGCGCTGAAGCGCGTTTCACCGCCGAACACCTGGTGGGTGTAATTGGCCCAGGCCGAGGTGCCGAGCCAGAACACCGCGTACACCACCGGCGCGAGCAGCAGCAGCGCGCGCGCCGGGCGCGACAGGCGCCGGTCGAGCAGGCCCCAGACGGCGAGCACGACGACGCTGACGGCGCCGGTGCGCGAGGCGCTGAGCACGACGACGAAGAGGAACAGCAGCGCCAGCAGTGTGCTCCCCCAGCGCCGGATCACTCCGGTCTCCCCCAGCCACAGCGCCGCGACGACCGCCCACAACAGCAGGCTGCTCAGGTGATTCGGTTGGCGCATGTTGCCGACCGCGCGGCCTTCGAGATAACTGCGCGCGACCCAGTCGCCGTCGGGCAGGGTCGGTGCGAACACCTGCACGACGCCGATCGCACTGCTGGCCAGCCCCGCGATCACGATTCCGATGCAGAACGCGCGGAACACCGGCAGCGCGATGCCGTCGCGCTGGCATGCCGCGCCGATCTGCGCCGCCAGCGCGGCCGCGACGATCAGCCCCGCGGCCGACAGCGCCAGCGACCAAGGCAGGCCGGTCCAAAGCGGCGACGCGAGCGCGGCCAGCAGCAGCAGCAGCAGCGCCGACTGCAGCGCCGCCAACCCGATCGAGCGCGGGAAGGCACTGGCGTTCAGCGAGGCCGCCAGCAGCGCCAGCCACGCCCCCCAGCCGATCAGCGTGGCGGCCTGGTTCAGGAACGTGGCCGAAGGCGGCAGGTTGAATGCCAGCAGCATCGGCAGTGCGAGTGCGACGCTTGCCGACGCGGCCCACAGCGGGCCCTGGGCCGGCGGTGTCGAAGGCGCCGCCTGCATCAGCGCGAACCGATCCGGGGGACGCGCGCCGCGCCGGCGCGGCGGAGCCGGAGTAGATCAACGGAATCGGACATCGACGGGTCGAGTGGCGTCATTGGCGTGGCGCGATTGTGCGGCACCGGCGCGGGCCTTCGTTCAGACGAAACGCTCGACGGGCCGCCCGGTCACTTCGTGGCACGCGCGCCCACGCCGGGCTCACATTTCGTCGCGGAACCGGCTCAGTGCGCCACCCCGCTTCGATCGCAGCACCAGCCAGCGCGGTGCGCGGAAGCGCACCAAACGCAGGTAGAGCCAGACGTAGAGCAAGCAGAAGATCGCCACGGCCGCCTGCAATGCGTGCGGGTAGCGCCACAGCAGCGTGGCCGGCAGCGCGGCGATGCTCGACAGCAGCCACAGGTACGGCGCGGTCAGGCTGTTGCGCAGCGTCAGGCTCGCGGCGTCGGGCCGGCCCACGGCCCAACGCACGAGGCGGCGGAACACCAGCATGTGCAGGTGAAGCCCGTCAGGCACGCCCGGGCTCACGCCGCGCACCACGAGCTTGCGCCAGATCGAGAAGAAGGTCTCGAACACAGGATAGATGCAGAGCAGGAACGGAAACCACGGCGAGACGACGCCGCGATGGCGCGCCACCAGCATGATCGACAGCGCCGCCAGCAGGTAGCCGACGAAATAGGCGCCGCCGTCGCCGAGGAAGATCATCCCGCGCGGCCAGTTCCAGAGCAGGAAGCCGACGAGTGCGCCGGTGCCGGCCAGCGCGACCGAAACGATCAGGTTGTCGCCGACCTGCGACGCGACGTAGGCGATCGACATCAGCATCACGCCCGCGACCACCGCGGTCAGGCCGTTGTAGCCGTCGATGATGTTGATCGCGTTGGCCAGGCCACCGGTGGCGACCATCGTGAACGCGAGGCTGAAGAAGGTGAAGGTCATCAGCCAGTCGAGCCCCGGCAGCTGCACGGCACTGAGCCGCGCGCCGAGCAGGAAGAACGCGAGCAGGCCGCTGACCATCGTGGCCGCCAGCCGAACCCTGACGCCGACGCGCTTCGTGATGTCCTCGACCAGCCCGCCCAGCAGCGCGGGCAGACCGCACAGCCAGATCAGCCACAGTTCGACCGCCGGTCCCCTGCCGCTGACGGTGACCCAGGCCGCGAGGGCCAGCAGCGCCAGGGCGACCGCTACACCGCCGACCCGCGGCACGGCGCGCGCGTGGAATTTCTGCGCGCCGCTGAGCTCGTGGTCGTCCCACGGCAACGCGCCACGGCGCGACACGCGGACGATGAATCCGCAGACGACACACGAGACGATCAGCGCGATGATGAAGCTGGTCATGGGGCGCGGGCAGCTGCCGCAAAGTTGGCAGCTTACGACGCTTCCCGCGGCGCGGCTTGGCGTCGCCGCCGGGAAATCGTGTAACGTGGCACGTCATGGCCCAAGCTGCGTCCCGCATGTTCGACAAGCAAAGCATTCTGATCACTGGCGGCACCGGCTCCTTCGGCAAGGCCTTCCTGCGAACCCTGCTGCGCGACCATCACCCGAACCGACTCGTCGTCTATTCGCGCGACGAGCTCAAGCAGTACGAGATGCAGCAGGAGTTCGACCACCCGGCGATGCGCTTCTTCATCGGCGACGTGCGCGATGCGCCGCGCCTGGCGCGCGCGATGTCAGGCATCGACTATGTGGTGCATGCGGCGGCACTGAAGCATGTGCCGGTGGCCGAGTACAACCCGATGGAGTGCATCAAAACCAACGTCCACGGCGCGCAGAACGTCATCGACGCGGCGATCGCCTGCGGCGTGAAAAGGGTCATCGCGCTGTCGACCGACAAGGCAGCCAACCCGATCAACCTGTACGGTGCCTCCAAGCTCGCCTCCGACAAACTGTTCTCGGCCGCCAACAACATCGTCGGAACCAACCCGACCCGGTTCTCGGTGGTGCGCTACGGCAACGTGATCGGCTCGCGCGGATCCGTCGTGCCGTTCTTTCGCGGCCTGCTCGAGCGCGGCGCGACCGAGCTGCCGATCACCGACCCGCGCATGACGCGGTTCTGGATCACCCTCGACCAGGGCGTCGACTTCGTCGTCAAGTGCTTCGGCCGCATGGCGGGAGGCGAGATCTTCGTGCCGAAGATCCCGTCGGCCCGCATCACCGAACTCGCCGAGGCCGTCGCGCCGGGCGTGCCGCACAAGGTGGTGGGCGTGCGGCCCGGCGAGAAGCTGCACGAGGTGATGGTGACGCGCGACGACGCCCGGCTGACGCTCGAGTTCGACGATCACTTCGTGATCCAGCCGACGATTTCGTTTCAGGAGCACCCCGACTACCGGAGCAACGGCCTCGGCGAGCAGGGCGTCGCCGTCGATCCCGAATTCGAGTACGGCTCGGGAACCAACCCGGACATGCTCGATGCTGCGGCGATCCAGACGCTGCTGAAGCGCCTGACGCGCTGACTTCAGGCGCGAATGATCCCTTACGCAACCCAGAGCATCAACGAAGAAGACCTCGCCGCGGTGCGCGAGGTACTGACCGGCGCCTGGCTGACCCAGGGACCGGCGGTCCCACGCTTCGAGGCCGCGTTTGCCCGAATCCATCAGGTGCCGCACGCGGTCGCAGTGAGCAACGCGACCGCGGGTCTGCACATCGCCTGCCTGGCATTGGGAATCGGGCCCGGCTCACGGGTCTGGACCAGCTCGATCAGCTTCGTCGCCTCCGCCAACTGCGCGCTTTACTGCGGCGCGACGGTGGACTTCGTCGACATCGACGCGCGCACGCGGAACCTCTCGATCGACGCACTGACTCTCAAGCTGTCGCAGGCCGAGCGCGCCGGCACGCTGCCGCAGCTGGTCATTCCGGTGCACTTTGCCAGCCTGCCCTGTGATCTGGCCGAGCTGCGCGCACTTGCCGACCGCTATCGCTTCCGGATCCTGGACGACGCGTCGCACGCGGTCGGCGCCAGTTACCAGGGCGCACCGATCGGCAGCCGCTTCGCCGATGCCAGCGTGTTCAGCTTTCACGCCGTGAAGATCATCACCACCGCCGAGGGCGGCATGGTGACCACCCACGACGCCGCGATCGCGCATCGGCTTCGACTGCTGCGCTCGCACGGCGTCACGCGCGAGGCGGCCGACATGGCAGAGCCGGGCGAGGGCGCCTGGGTCTACGAACAGCAAGTCCTCGGCTACAACTACCGCATGACCGACATGCAAGCCGCGCTCGGCAGCTCGCAACTCGCTCGCCTGCCGACATTCCACCGGCGCCGAACGGCACTGGCGCGACGTTACGACGCGTTGCTGCACGAGCTGCCGCTGACCCGCCCCGCCGTGCTGGACGACCGCGTGTCGTCACTGCATCTGTACGCGGTGGAGATCGACGCTGCACGCTGCGGTGTGAGTCGTGCGCAGGTTTTCGCGCGGCTTCGCGAAGCCGGCATCGGCGTCAACGTCCACTACATTCCGATTCACTTGCAGCCGTTCTGGCGCGCCCGCGGCTTCGCGCCCGGTGACTTCCCGCGCAGTGAAGACTATTACCGCCGGGCCCTGTCGCTGCCGCTGTACCCGACGCTGACCGATGACCTCCAGGATGCGGTCGTGGAGGCCTTGCGCGTCGCGCTGTCATGACGACCGCCCTGATCGTCCAGGCGCGCATGACCTCGACGCGGCTGCCGGGCAAGGTGCTGCTGCCGATCGCCGGACGGCCGATGTTGTCGTACCAACTCGAGCGCTTGCGCCGCGTCCGCGCCCACGACGTGATCGTGATCGCGACCACGGTCAACGCAGCCGACGACCCGATCGTCGAGCTGTGCGCGGCCGAAGGGGTGCGTTGCACCCGTGGCTCCGAGCTCGACGTGCTGGGGCGTTATCACGATGCGGCGACGGCCGTCGGCGCCAGTGTGGTGGTGCGGGTGACTTCGGACTGTCCGCTGATCGACCCCGATGTCGTCGACGACGTCATTCGGATGTTCACGGCCGCGCGGGGCAGACTCGACTATGTCTCGAACATGCTCGA
>JANMAW010000621.1:0-3623 GCA_031360005.1 Rhizobacter sp. | reverse complement strand
CCGACCACGTGCTGCCGCGCCGCCATGTGATGGCGGTCGCCGGCACCCACGGCAAGACGACGACGACCGGCATGCTGGCCTGGATTCTCGAGGCCGCCGGCCTCGAGCCGGGCTTTCTGGTCGGCGGCGTGCCGCTCAACTTCGGTGTCTCTGCACGGCTGGGCCGGGTTGCCGATGCGTCGCCCTTCGTCATCGAGGCCGACGAATACGACACCGCGTTTTTCGACAAGCGCAGCAAGTTCGTTCACTACCGGCCACGCACCGTGGTGCTGAACAACCTCGAGTTCGACCACGCCGACATCTTCGACGACCTGGCCGCGATCGAACGCCAGTTCCACCACCTCGTGCGCACCGTGCCCGCGAACGGCCGGCTCGTCGTCAACGCCCGCGAAGAGAGCCTGCAACGCGTTCTCGCAATGGGCTGCTGGAGCGAGGTGCAGCGGTTCGGCGCGCGCAAGGAGGAACCGGGCGCGCTGCGCGCCCGCGGCGAGCCGCATGGCTTCGACGTGCTGCGCGGCAGCCTGAAGGTCGCTCGCGTCGAGTGGCCGCTGCTGGGCGAGCACAACCAGATGAACGCGCTCGCGACGATCGCCGCCGCCGAGCATGTGGGCGTCGCGCCCGAGGTCGCCGCGCGTGCGCTGGCGAGCTTCGAGAACGTTCGGCGCCGGCTCGAACTGCGTGGCGAGGCCGGCGGCGTCAAGGTCTACGATGATTTCGCGCACCATCCGACCGCGATCCGCACCACCGTCAATGGCTTGCGCCGCAAGGTCGATTCACTCCACCCGTCCCCTTCGGAGCCGCGGGGCCGTATCCTGGCGGTGTTCGAGCCGCGCTCCAACACGATGAAGCTCGGTTCGATGAAGGCGCAGTTGCCGTGGTCGCTCGAAGAAGCCGATCTGGCGTTCTGCCACAGCGGCGGGCTCGACTGGGACGCGCGGCAGGCACTCGCCCCGATGGGCCGGCAGGCGGTGGTGTGTGACAGCATCGACGAGCTGGTTCAGCGCGTCGTCGCCGCGGCCCGGCCCGGCGATCACGTGCTGTGCATGAGCAACGGCGCCTTCGGCGGCGTACATCCCAAGCTGCTCGACGCGCTGGCACACAGCCGGGCCGGATCGACGTGAACGCGGACCTGGCGGCTCGAATGTCGGCGATCACGATCACCCACCTGCTCTACCTGCACGGATTCCGCTCGTCGCCGCAGCCGGCAAAGGCGCGCATGACGTTCGCCTGGATGCAGCAGCACCGGCCCGATGTTATTTCGCAATCATCGCGAAGGGCGACGAGGTGCTGAGCTGGGTCGAGATGAGCGAGCGCTACCGGGGTTGCAAGATCAAGCTGCTCGAAGGCGGGGATCACGCGCTGAGCGACTTCGACAAGCACTTGCCCGAAGTCATCGACTTCCTGGGATTGCGTCGCACCGCGCGCCGATGAGACGCAGCAAGGCGACCCCGCCCCGGCCCTTCAGACGATCGTCGCGAGGCGCTCGAGAATCAGCACCGCGAAGAACCCCAGCCCGGCGATCACGGTCCATTTGACGATCCGGATTCCGAGCGCCCGAAACCGCTTCTGGCCGGTGCCGACGTAGAGCGCGAGGCACACCAGCCCGGCCACCAGCAACAGCAGGACGATCCAGCGGAAGATCAGCATCGACGCCTGACTCCGACCCGGTTGAACTACCAGGCCGGCGCGAGGTCGGCAAGGCCGGCCGGCGCCTGGCTTGCATCGTCGAAACTGACCTGCTCGTAGCTGCCCGGCTCGGCCAGTACCGCGCGCAGCAGCTTGTTGTTCAAGTCGTGGCCCGAGCGGAATGCGCTGTAGGCCGCGATCATCGGCTGGCCGACGACCAGCATGTCGCCGATCGCATCGAGGATCTTGTGCTTGACGACCTCGTCGTCGTAGCGCAGACCGCCGTCGTTGAGTACTTTGTATTCGTCGATCACGAGCGCGTTGTCCAGGCTGCCGCCCAGGGCCAGGCCACGCGAGCGCATCATCTCAACGTCTTTCGTGAAGCCGAGCGTGCGCGCACGCGCGATCTCCTGTTTGTAGCGACCCGAGCCCATGTCGAAGCTGACGCGCTGGCCCATCTGGTCGATGGCGGGGTGGTCGAAATCGATCTCGAACGTCAGCTTGTAGCCGTCGAACGGCTCCAGCCGGGCCCATTTCAGCGTCGGCCCGGTGCCTTCGCGAACCTCGACCGGCTTGACGATCCGCATGAACCGCTTCGGCGCATCCTGCAGTTCGACGCCCGCGCTTTGCAGCAGGAAGACGAAGCTCGCTGCCGAGCCGTCGAGGATCGGGACTTCTTCGCCATTGATGTCGACGATCAGGTTGTCGATGCCCAGCCCCGCGCACGCCGACAGCAGGTGCTCGATCGTCTTGACCTTGGGCGCACCCGGGTCGCCGCCGGCCGACAGCGTGGTCGCCATTCGGGTGTCGGTGATCCAGAGGGCATTGACGTGGATGTCCACCGGTTGCGCCAGATCGACGCGACGGAACACGATGCCGGAGTCGGTGGCGGCGGGGCGCAGCGTCATTTCGACTCGCTGGCCGCCGTGCAGCCCGACGCCGACCGCGCGGGTCATGGATTTGAGGGTGCGTTGGGCCAGCATGGCTTGCGATTGTCGCGGAAAACGCGGCGTGGTTCGATGCCGCTGCGCGAGCGTCGTCTTGCCCACCTGGCGCGGTCCGATCAGCGCGACGGCCGGGCTGCGTCGCGGCGCGGCGCGGACGTCGAACTCCAGCGCCGCGCGGATCAGCCTGGTCGAACGAAGCTTGAAACTCCCGCTTCGCGTGCGGGAATTTCAATATCGACCTCAGTCGGCCTGCTTTCTGAGGAACGCCGGAATCTCGATCTCGTCCATCCCGTTGCTCGCCAGCGCATCGACCTTGGCCGCGGCGCTGCGGCCGTTGCGCCAGACGCTCGGCGTCGTCAGCGCACTGTAGTCGTGCGCTGCGGCGATGCCTTGCGGTGCGCTGTTCAGCGCGTGCTGCGGGATCGGCAGGTCGTGAGTGCCGGTGCGCTGCGCCGGCACGTTATGCACCATCGTGATCGGTGCCTGCGCGCGCTTGGCCGGCGACAGGCCGGTGGCGATCACGGTCACGCGCAACTGGTCGCCCAAGGTTTCGTCGTAGGCGGTGCCGTAGATCACGTGCGCGTCATCGGCGGCGTAGCGGCGGATGCAGTTCATCGCGTTGCGGCTTTCGGCCAGCTTGAAGGTGTTGCGATTCGCCGCGATCAGCACCAGCACGCCGCGCGCGCCCGACAGGTCGATGCCCTCCAGCAGCGGGCACGCCACCGCGGCCTCCGCCGCCTTCGTCGCGCGGTCCGGACCGCTCGCCTGCGCGGTGCCCATCATCGCCTTGCCGGGCTCGCTCATCACCGTCTTCACGTCCTCGAAGTCGACGTTCACCAGGCCCGGCATGTGGATGATGTCGCTGATGCCGCCGACCGCGTTCTTCAGCACGTCGTTGGCGTGCGCGAAGGCCTGGTCCTGCGTGATGTCGTCGCCCAGCACATCGAGCAGCTTGTCGTTCAGGATCACGATCAGCGAGTCGACGTTGGCTTCCAGTTCGGCCAGCCCCGAATCGGCCGCCTTCATGCGCCGGTTGCCCTCGAACTCGAA
>JANMAW010000618.1:0-2727 GCA_031360005.1 Rhizobacter sp. | reverse complement strand
GGTCAGCTTCCTGTTCTTCCTTGCCTGGGAGCTCACCGACAAGCACCCGATCGTCGACCTGCGCCTGTTTGCGCAGCGCAACTTCGTGACCGGCACGCTGTCGCTGTCGATCGCCTATGGCCTCTTCTTCGGCAACGTCGGGCTGCTGCCGCGGTGGCGGCAGCAGTACATGGGCTACACCGCGACCTGGGCCGGGCTGGCGACGGCGCCGGTCGGCATCCTCGCGATCATCCTGTCGCCGTGGGTCGGCAAGAACGTCAGCAAGATCGACCCGCGAAAGCTCGCGACCGTCGCCTTCGTCGGCTTCGGGGTCGTGCTGTGGATGCGCTCGCACTTCAACGCGCAGGCCGACTTCACGACCATCCTGATCCCGACGGTGTTGCAGGGGGCGGCAATGGCGTTCTTCTTCATCCCGCTGCAGGCGATCGTGTTCTCCGGGCTCACGCCGGATCGCATGCCGTCGGCGGCAGGCCTGTCGAATTTCGTGCGCATCACCGCCGGCGCCGTCGGAACTTCGCTATTCACGACCCTGTGGGAAGACCGCGCGATCCTGCACCATGCGCAACTGGCGGAGGCGGTAAACCGCGGCAACGACGCTGCCATGCAGACGCTGAGCCAGCTCGGCGCCAGTGGCTTCAGCAACGAACAGGCACTGGCCAGCGTCAACCGCATCATCGACCAGCAGGCCTACACGATGGCCGTGACCGACGTGTTCTATCTGTCGGCGCTGCTGTTCTTTGCGCTGATCGTGCTGGTGTGGCTCGCGAAACCCCGGCGCGGCGCCGCGGTCGACGCCGGCGGGGCGCACTGAGCGTGAGGAGCGACCGTCGGCGGCGTCAGCGCAACGCGGCTGCGGCCGCTGCGGCGGCGGCGTGGGTCACGGCGGCGTAGTGCCTGATCTGGCCGCGACCGGCACGCTTGGCGGCGCCCAGCGCGTCATCGGCGTTCCGTATCGCGTCGGTCAGCGTTGCGCTGTCCTGGACCCACAGCGCCGCACCGACGCTGCAACCCACGCGCAGGTTCGACAAGGTCAGATACGACACCGGCCTCTGCAGATCCTTGACGACGCGTGTGCCGATGCGGCGCGCGAGCGAGAATCCCTCACCCACCGGGCAGGGCAGCAGCAGCATGAACCCGTCACCTTCGAGGCGGAACAGAAAGTCCTGCGGGCGCACGCAATGGCGCAGCCGCGTTGCCACCTGCACCAGCGCCTGATCGCCCGCGCCAGGTCCGTGACGGTCGCGGATCGGATCGAGGTCTTCGAGATCCAGGCGCAGCACGCAGAATTCCATTGCAGCGCTCGGCGGTTCCTGTTCGAGCCGTTGCGACAGCGTCGCGAGGAAGGCGCGGTTGTGCAGGCCGGTCAATGAATCTCGTTCTTCGTCCGGCTCGAGGTCGCGCTCCGCGTCTTGCCGAAACTTCAGCGGCGCCTGCAACCGGGCGACCGCGGCGCTGATGTGCTGCACATCGTTGCGGCGCTGGGCGCCGGCCCCGGGAGGGCGTGGCACCGGGTCGGCGGCGCGCGGCGGATGCTCGGGGCCGCCCTGCGACACAGCCATCGCGCGTGCGCGCCACCCTGCAAACCAGGCGACGACCCGCACCCCCAAGCGCAGCGGCCAGGTTCGCGGGAATCGACGAAGGGGCGGTTCGACAAGCATCGGGGCTCTGGCAAAGGTTGGAAGTGTAGCGATGTTCTGCCGCCAACCGGCCTCCACCAAAGCCCGAACCGGGGGCGATCCACACGGCTTCTCGATGCTTCCGTGACAAGCGCACGATGGGCTCACTCCGGCCGCTTCGTCACAGCCGCAGCGCGGCCGCGTAACCCGTCATCTCAAGGTAGCCGCGGCCGATGCGCCGACCGTCCGCATCGAACAGATCGCTCACGCCCTCCCAGTAGATCGCACCGGTGCTGGCGCGGCTGTCGAGCTCCTGGTTGTCGAGCAAGGTCTTCACCGTGAAACGCCCCGCGGGCGTATCGATCGTCCATTGCATCGGGTAACGCGCACGCGACGCGACGCTTTCCCAGACTCGGCCGGGCGTGAACTGCAGCTCGCCGGTCTCGAAGATGCGCGCCGGCCGCCCGGCCCGCCGAAAGCTGCCGCCGGCATGCAGGCTGCTGCCGTCGGCTCGCCGCAAGCGAAACGCGGTCAGCGCGCTGCCATCGTCGAGGTTCATGCCGATCCAGTCCCAGCCCACCGCCCGCGGGTCGATGAACGAATCGCTCCACTCGTGGTCGAGCCAGCCGCGGCCCTGCACCGCGATCGGCTCGCCATCCAGCGTCAGCCGCCCTTGCACTGCGAGCTGGGGTTCGCTGTAGTAGCGGCTGGTTTGCGCGGCAGCCGGCCCCTTCTTCGACACGCCGCCATCGCCCTGGAGCAGCACCGGTTGCGTCGTGTCGGCCTGCAGCTCGAAGCGCAGGCCCGCACTGTCGCTGACGACGCGTACCGAATACCGGCTGCGTTGCGGGTCGCCTGGCAGAGCGGCACGCTCCATCTGCCAATCGCGCAGCGCGATGTCGGTGTCGCCGACGCGCGCCTGCGCAATGCCGAAGCCGCTGCGCGCAATGCGTTGGTCGTGGCGCAGCCGGCCTTGCTGGAGATCGGTCAATGCGGCGTGGGCGAAGATGAGTTGTGACGCATTGAAACGGCTCGACTGCGATGCGCGGATGCCGGTCGCGGCGCGGAAGAATGTCAGCTGGAAACCCCACAGCCGCACGTCCGCTTGCAG
>JANMAW010000617.1:0-3414 GCA_031360005.1 Rhizobacter sp. | reverse complement strand
GCGTCTGCGCCTCGGTGGCGTCGATGGCGACATCGGCGCGTACCCGGTCGCGCAACATGACGCCGGGAAATTCGTCGGCGCACGTCGCGAGCGGGGTCACGATGCACGCAGGGCGCGGCGAGTGATCCGGCGTTGCGCTCGCGCGCTCGCGAGCCGGCTTCAGCTTGCGTTGCGGGGCGGGGAGGTTGCGGTCTTGGGAGCTGGGTTCGGCCATGGCGACGCGCCGGTTTGAGGCGCTTCGTCATTGTTCCGGGGGAGCCTCGAAACTCGAGGTCGATAAGAGGGGTGAAGCGCGGTCTGTTCGGCCGTGCCGAGCCGAGCCGAAGGGCGAGAAAAACTTCCGGGCGGTGGACCCGTGCAGCCGCCGCCCGCCGAGCCAGCTTGGGCCACCGCTCGGGCTCCATCGCGCAGCAATCCGGCGACGCCGTGAAGCGGCTCAACCCGCTCGACATCGCGACGGCCGACCACACTCTCAGTGGCACGCCCCATCGCAAAAAAAACGGGCCCGAAGGACCCGTTTGAAGGCACACGAATGTGCCATGAGGAGACTGAACTCGAAACTGTTGAGCCGGCTCGCGGACACCGCGAATCCACTTGACCGCTCAGTGCATCTGGATTGCACCCGCTGCCTTGCCCTTTCCGGCGCGCGCCGGCGGGTTGCACAGCCCGCAGACGTAGTGCTTGGCGATCTCGTGGGGGTGCGTCACGAAATGCCCGCCGCACGTCGAGCACTTGGTCATCGTCAGCATGCCGTTGTCGACGAACTTCACGAGGCGCCAGGCCCGGGTCACCGACAGCAGCGCTTCCAGGCCCTGCGCGCGGGTCTGCTCCTGGTAAAGCTGGTAGGCCTTGATGACGGTGTCGATCTCTTCGATCTCGGCGACCTTGTTCAGGTACTCGTGAATGTTCAGGAACAGCGAGGCATGGATGTTCGGCTGCCAGGTCATGAACCAGTCGGTCGAAAACGGCAGCTGGCCCTTGCTCGGCGACTTGCCGGCGACTTCCTTGTACAGGCGCAGCAGGCGCTCGTACGACAGGTCGGTCTCGGATTCGAGCACCTGCAGGCGGGCGCCGAGGTTGATCAGCGTGATCGCGCGGCTGATCTGCTTGGCTTCGGTCAGGATGCTCTTGATTCGCATGGTGTGAGGGGTCTCGGTGGTTTAGCGCGGCGGCCGGGCCGGTCGCCGCGTCAACGCTTCAGGCGGCTTCCTGATAGCGTCCGGCCATCAGGATGCTGGCGTGCAGGCGCGAGGTCGTGTCGTTGGCGGCGCCCTTGCCATGGTTCGTCAGCAGGCCCCAGACCAGGTCGTCGTCCATGCGGAAGCGGCACAGCAGCGTGTTCCCGGAGGCCACCTTCATCATCTGCGCCGGCGTCAGCAGTGCGATCATCTCGGCACTTTCTTCGCTGATGCCAAGGCGAAACAGCGCCTGGTCACGGTCGATTCGGATCAGGCTTTGCGCGAGCATCAGGTATGAGAGATTGGCTTCGCGGATTTCGGTGAGGATCTGGTCTGCGTTCAAGGTCTGCTCCGGTGGTCTTGAATGGGGGTCGAGTGGCGTTGGCTTGTCTGTCGGCGTGGAGTCGATTGTGATGACGAGATCTGCACCGCGACATCAGCCCAGTTCTGCCGCTTGAGTCCCGGTTCTTCCGTGTGCCTTGTCAGGCAACTTCCTACATCTGCTCGTCCGACGCCGTGAATGGCACGACCTGTCCGCGCCCACCGTGAAACAGTGGGCAGTTGGCGGACATCGCCAGGCATCGGATGGCGGCAGCGTCATCGCCCGCCATCGGCAGCGGGTCGCCGGGAGCGGCGGCTGAAGCGGCCTTCCCGCCGGCCTGAAAACCGCGGGGCCAATCCCCCTTGACTGAGGGATTCATGCTTCTAAAGGCACCGGATCGGTGGCCGATAACCCCAGCATCCCAGTCGCACGACCGCGCCCGAGCTGCCCCGATGTACACCCTGACCCGTTTCTCCAACGCGCCGACGCCAGGCACGCAGCGCCAAGTGCGGACCGACGCGGGTGCGGGCACCGCGACTCCGCGCCGCCGCCTCGGCCCCCCGTACATCGCGGCCGAGCGAATCGAGAAGCGCGCATGAACCCTTCCCTGCTGCACTATTACGAAGCCATCGAGAAGGCCAGCCAGGACATGCTGGAAGCCGCGCGCACCGGCAATTGGGATCTGGTGCTCAAGCTCGAAGGTGCCTGCGCGGTGTTGATCGCGCAACTCAGGCACCGCGCGGCCGGCACGGCGCTGGGCCACACCGAAGCGCGGGCCAAGTCCCGCATCATGCAGCGCATCCTCGTCAACGACGCCGAGATCCGCCAGCTCGCCGAGCCCTGGCTCGACGACCTCGACGATCTGCTTGCCGCCCGCGTACGGACCATCCACTGAACCGGGCCGTCCGGATGTGGCGATGCGTTCTTCAGTAGCGACCACAGCCCCCCCGGGGCGTCTGCACCCGGCTGTCGATCACTTGATCTTGACCCAGGCCCACTCCAGCCAGTTGTCGGCGCGGTGCACGACCTCGACGTTGCTGCGCGTGGCCCACGGGATGAACTGGCGGTGCAGCGGGATGTGGTGCACCTGGTCGTTGTGCTCCTTGATCGCGGCCTTGATCAGCACCTCGCGTTTGGCCGGATCGGACTCCCGGCTCGATTGCGCGGCGAGTTGGTCGAGCTTTGGATTGTTGACCTGGCCGTAGTTGAAATCGCCGATACCGCCAGACGCGCGCGTTCGGTAGATCGGCGTCAGGGTGGTTTCGGCGTCGGTCACCGAACCGCCCCATCCCAGCATGTACATCGAGGTGTCGAGCTTGTCGAGCTTGCTGAAGTAGATCGAGCGCGGCATCGTGTTGACGCGCACCTTCACGTTCAGCCGCGCCCACATCGACGCCAGCGTCTTGCAGATCTCCTCGTCGTTGACATAGCGGTCGTTCGGGCAGTCGAGCGTGACCTCGAAGCCGTCGGGGTAGCCGGCCGTGGCCAGCAGCTTCTTCGCGGCGTCGAGGTCGAAGGGCCGGCGCTTCTCGAGTGCCGGATCGTTATAGGTGCCGGTCGGCGACACCATCGTCGCGCCGGTGGGCGCCGCCTGGCCGCGCATCAGCTTGGTCTTGATGGCTTCTTCGTCGACGGCCTGGTACAGCGCCTGACGCACGCGCTGGTCCTTGAACGGGTTCTTGCCCTTCACGCTGCTGTACAGCAGCTCGTCGCGCCCCTGGTCCATGCCGATGAAGATGACGCGGTTCTCGGGCCCGTCGACGATCTTCACGTTGGGCGTTTCGCGCAGCCGCGGCGTGTCGGTCGGGGGCGGGTCGAGGATCATGTCGAGCTCGCCCGAGATCAGCGCCGCCACGCGGGTCGAGTTGCTCTTGATCGGGGTGTAGATCACGTCCTGCACATTGCCTTCGAACC
>JANMAW010000608.1:0-7129 GCA_031360005.1 Rhizobacter sp. | reverse complement strand
GGATCAAGCTCATGGCTGACTGGGCGGCCTTCCTGACCTACAGTTTGGAATCAGGTAAAAGTTGACAAGCCTAAATTTTCTCACCGGACAGCTTTGCCCCGCCAAACTCAGCAGACCCACGCCTGGGCGAAAAACGCGCTGGCCAGCTTCAGGATCTCGTTGGCCCGGCGCAGTTCCTTGACCTCACGCTCCAGTTCCTTGACACGCTGCGCCTGGGCCGTGGTCACGCCGTCTCGGGCGCCGGTATCGACCTCTCGACGCTTGACCCATTCCAGCAGTGTCTGCGGTACGCAGCCAATCTTGGGGGCAATCGACTCCACGGCGGACCACAGCGATGGGTACTCTGCTCGGTGCTCCTGCACCATGCGCACCGCCCGCTCACGGACCTCGGGTGAAAACTTGTTCGACTTGTTCATGGCTCCATCTTCTCAAGAGTTGGAGCCTCCTCAAAACCCGGGGCGGTTCAGAATCTCTCCCAGTCGTTATTCAAGGTGACTCGATGTGAACGCGCCGACTAGGCCGAACGCCTCACCTTTTCACTTCGATCGGCGACGTCATCGTCTCCCGCACGAAAACTCAGCAGCCCCAGTTCCAATGCCTTGGCCACGGCATGCGTGCGAGTCGATACATTCAACGCTTTCATCGCTGAGGTGATGCAGTTGCTGACCGTCCCTTCGGTCAGGCACAGCTCACGCGCAAGGTCCTTGGACGACATGCCTCGGCGCACACCGTCAAGCAGCTGCTCCTGTCTTCGCGAGATGCGGATCGAGGTCTGGCCGCCTACCGGCTGTAGTGGAAACGTACGGTGCCCTTCCATCACGGCGGCGAGGGCGCGTTCGAAGTCTCCATAGGGGCTGGCTTTGACGATGTAGCCAAGAAAACCAAGCTGATACACCTCGGCGATCAATCCGCTCTTGTTCAACGCAGTCAGAACGCAGCAGCGGGCGTGGAGATCGATGCCGTGTATCTGGCGGGCCAGTGACAGCCCATACGCCCCAGGGACATCCAAGTCGAGGAAGATCCGAAACCAGGCCTTCCCTTCCCGAGTCAGCTGTGCCATCGCGCTGTCAGCGCCGCCGCACACCTGCAACTCGAGTGAACTGTCCGCGCGGGACAGTTCGCCCACCATCGCCTGAGCGACCAGCGGATGGTCCTCAACAATCAGAACGGCTTTCGCAACCGGCTGCATGGGTACCTCGGCAGCATCTGCAAGTTGGCAACCTGATGGTCTCGCCACTGCCGATCGCCTGTCAACATGCAGAACTACATATTCGTGAGCTGTCATTGACCCCCGTGGCGCCGCCGTTGGCCGGCGTGATCCTCGCCCAAACCTGCAGGTTGCATCAAGTCAACCACGTCGGCCGTGTCGAGCGGCCTCGCATTCGCTGGCCGGCCCATGTGCGAACCGTAGCGCCGCGCGCCCTGACACAAGGGCCTTGCGCGGCATAAACGGCCGCCTTCCCGCCGTCGCTTTGCTCAGGCGGGCCCCCTCCATTTATTCCACGGTGCCCTTGCGCCCGCGCTTCATCGCGGCGCTCTCGGTATCGCACGGCGACCGACGAATGCGGGGCAGAAGTCAGCTCAACACCGCACTCAACGCCGAGGGCTCAACAGCCGAATCCGGCTCCCTCGGAACTTAGGGCAGGTGCTGTGAGCCAGGAAGGCAGACGACATGGCAATGCGACTTCAACGTGAAGCAAAGGCGACCCGAGTCGCATCCGGCAATTTACGCAGTGTTGCCATGCGAGTTCAAAACGGCCCCGTTCCGTTGGCCGGTGTGCCGCCGTGAGCGGCGGTCTCGGTCTGCCTGCATCGACTCATCAACTGTTGGAGATCCACATGGAACACACGAAGGAACTGTTGTCGATCAACCTGTCGAACCTGGTGCCATCGCCGTTCAACGTGCGTCGGCACTCGGCGGGACAAGTCGAGGAACTGGCCGCGCTGATCGGCTCGCAAGGGCTGCTGCATCCGCTGATCGTCACCGAGTTCGTCGCCGGGCGGGGCAAGGCGCGCAAGGTGCGATTCGCGGTTGCGGCCGGCGAACGTCGGCGCCGTGCGTTGTTGCTGTTGCAGCAGCGGGGCCATCTGCCGAAGGCGCACGAGGTGTTGTGCGAACTGGTGCCGCCCGAGCGTGCGCTGGAAGTGAGCGTCGCCGAGAACAGCGGCCGGGAGGCACTGCACCCGGCCGACGAGTTCGACGCCTTCAAGGCCTTGATCGACGAAGGGACGGGCGTCGAGGACGTGGCGGCGCGCTTTGGCGTGTCGGTGGTGACGGTGCAGCGGCGCTTGAAGCTGTCGGCTCTGTCGCCGAAGTTGCTGGCGCTGTACCGGCAAGACGGCATCAACCTCGATCAGTTGATGGCGCTGGCGCTGAGCGACGACCACGATGCGCAGGATCGGGCCTGGTTCGAAGGCCAGCCCTGGGATCGCACGCCCGTGGCGCTGCGGCGCAAGCTCACGGCCGGCGAGATCGAAGCGGCGGGCAATGCGCTGGTCCGCTTCGTCGGCGTCGAGGCTTACGAGGCCGCCGGTGGTGTCGTGCGGCGTGATCTGTTCGACGACGAGCAGAGCCGGTTTCTGTCGGACCCCACGCTGCTGCAAGGGCTGGCGCGCGAGAAGCTGGAGGCACTGGCCGGCGTGGTGCGCGAGGAAGGCTGGGCCTGGGTCGAAGCACGCGTCGAGGTCGACTCGCACGCGCTGCGGCAGTTCGCGCCATGCGACCACGTGCTGCGCGAACCGACACGGCAGGAGCAGGAGGAGCTGGACGCGCTGTCTCGTCGCAGCGATGAACTCGACCGGCAGGCACAGGCCCTTGATGACGCGCCCGAGTGGTCGGCCGACGAGGCGGAGATCATCGACCTGGAAGAACAGGACATCGCGGCCCGACGCAAGGCGATTCATGATGGCCTGAAAGCTTGGGCGGCGGAGTCGATGTCGCATGCGGGCGCGATCGTCACCGTCAATCGTGAGGGCGATGCAGAGGTGATTCGAGGCCTTGTGCGCGAGGCAGATCGCAAGACCTTGGCTTCGGCACGGAAGGTGATCGGCCGAGCATCGGGTGTCGTCGCCGACGTTGCGGCCAATGCCCCAGAGTCCGAGGCCGCCTCGCCCCAGCGTCGCACCGCCGAGTGCAGCGAGAGCCTCGCCAAGCGGCTCGCCGCACATCGCACCCTGGCCCTGCAGGCGATGCTGTCGCGGAACACGCCGGTAGCACTGCCGGCGCTGGCACACGTGTTCGTTCAACGTGTCTTCGGCGACGAGTACCGGCGGTCCAGCTCCGCTCTGCAGATCACCGCGCAGATGCCGGTACACGCGCTGGTGTCGGTGGCGGACGACCTGAAAGAGAGCGCGGCGTGGCAAGCCGTCGAAGCGGCCAAGCTCACCTGGAAGGAGCGGCTGCCCGAACAGCCGAGCACCTGGTTCGCATGGCTGATGGAGCTGCCGCAGGCCGAGCTGCTCGATCTGCTGGCGCTGTGCACGGCGTTGACGCTGAACGCATTGCCAAGCACGGGTGCGGCCAGCGATGCCAACACGCTCTCTGCGGCCGTGGGTCTGGACATGGCCGACTGGTGGGAGCCCACAACGCAGGGTTACCTGAACCATGTGCCCAAGGCGCAGATCGTCCAGGCGCTCAAGGAGGCCGGGCCGGACCTGGCGGACGACGGTGTTGGCGCGATGAAGAAGGACGTGCTGGTGGTCAAGGCCGCGTCGCGCCTGGCCGGCAAGCGCTGGCTGCCGGCGCCGTTGCGGCGACCGGCCGAATGACCGCGGGTTTGGCAATGAGACGCGAGCGGGTGGATTGAACCCGCTCGCGTGATCCTGGTCGGAGTCAATCATGTGGCTGGGGGTCGCGCGCAAACCCAAGCTGCATGCGCCCTACTGCCCCGGCCGGCGCTTGTGTGCTGCCGTCGATGCGGCCGTGTGGCCGCTCCTGTGGGTGCTGGTCTTTAGCCATGCGCCGAAACCTGTCGGCCTCATCGGCCCGTTCGTTGCGGCCGTGGCGCTGCTGTGCGCGCTGGAGCGGCTGCACCGCGCGCTGTGGGTCAACCACCGCTACTGGTTCACGACCTGGCGCTGGGGCCGCGTCGCGGTGGCGCTGCTGCTGATCGGTGTCGTGCTGAAACTGGCGATGCCGGGGTGAGTGGAGCAGCGGCCACCGCGATGCCGAACCGACTCGGGTCGTGCAAGGGCTCAAGGGTGTTTCGCCAGACCTTGCGCCTCCACGCCAACGCGTGGTGTTCGTTGCGTGGACGAACTATCGGAGCGCAGTGCCGGCGCAACGGTCGTCTTCAGTGCGTCACGGTGGGCCGTGCCTCACTCCAACGTTCAAGGTCTGAGCGTCGCCAGGCGACCGCACGCGCTCCGAGCCGAACCGGATTCGGAAAGCGTTCTTCTGCGATCATCTTGTAGATGGTGGATTTGGCCAAGCCGGTCATTCGTATGACGGTGGCTATTCGCAGTAGCAGGGTCGCTTCCGAATCGCCTTGAGCGGCTTCGTTCTCAACTCGCCTTTGATGCATGATCCTCACCCGAATGCGCTTGGTGACAAGAAATGTAAGTCACGCTTTTCGATGCCCTGCTGCTGGATTCGGGTCGGTTTCTCGCAAGAGTTGGAGGGATGCAACGGGTGTGAAGGAGTACCTCCTCCCGACTGACCACCTTCGACGCAACAGCATTGAGCCGAGAAGAATTGCGGGTAACTTTCGGGGTAGCTGTGCGAGAGGCGAAGGTGCCAGCCCTTAAGCTGTAAGGGTTTGAGGAAAGAGTGCGATTCCCTTCACCCGCTCCAGACCCTCAAGGGCCCTTTCGGGCCCTTGGTCATTTCGATCGGCACTCGGCGCCGACCTGTTCGGCGGCGCCTTGCTGCCGACGTGGTTTCGATCACGGTGATTACGGCGAAGATTCGCGCCGAGTCGACGCGCGCACGGTATTCTTCCGGCATGCCGACTTCCAGCGCCGATGCCAACCTGTTGAAAATCGTCACGCTGGTTCGGCTCGCGCCCGAATGTGTCGCGGCCCTCGCGACGTCGGGCTTCGGGCCGTTCGCGACGCACATGTGCGAGAGTCGGGTCGAGGCGGTCAGGCAGCTGGCCGAGGCCGGCGGCGACGCCCTGATCCTCGCTGACGATGGTTCTGAAGCGGCGCGCGATGCGGCGGCCGAGGTCGCGCGCGACGTCGCGATTCTCGTCGTCGTCGCCAGGCTCGAGGCGGCGATCGTGCTCGACTGGCTGCATCGTGGCGCACAGGATGTGCTGCTGCAGGCCGACCTGGCAACGCCATCGCTGCCGCTGCGGCTGCGCGCGGCGATCGAGCGCAAGCGCCGGGAACACGATGCGCGCACCGCGTATTCCACCGACGTCGAGACCGGCCTGCCGCACCAGCAGCAACTCATCGAACACATGAGCCAGCTGATCGCGCTGCGCGAACGCGAGCCCGCGCCGATGGCGTTGCTGGCGGTGCGCATCGAGGGATTCGCGACGACCGAAGCGCGGCTCGGAGCCGAAGCAGCCAGCGTGCTGCGGCGCAAGGTTGCGGTGCGGCTACGTGCCGGCGTGCGCGCCAGCGATGTGGTCGCCTCGATCGATGACGAGTTTTTCGCTGTGCTGCTCGGCTCCATCCTGACGCCGGCCGACGCGACGCGGGTCGGCACCAAGCTGATGAAGTCGCTGATGGAGCCGTTCAAGGTGGCCGGCCACGATGTGGCGGTGGCCACTGCGTTCGGCGTCGGCCAGTACCCGCAGGACGGGGCGCAGCCGGACGCGCTGCTGCGCTACGCCGTTGACCTCGCGGCGAACGAGCCGGCGCTGGGGCGGGCCGGATTCTCGAACTACGGCAAGGCGGGCCTGCCAGGCGCCGCGAACGACGATTGACGACCGGGGGGTGCCACTCGATCGGCGTCAGCGCTGGCGCACGCCGGGCAGCACGCAAAGCATCTCGTACAGCAGGTTGGCGCCGAGCAGCGCGGTGTTGCCGGACGGGTCGTAGGGCGGCGCGACCTCGACCAGGTCGCCCCCGACGACGTTCAGCCCGCGGCAGCCGCGGATGATCTCCAGCCCCTGCGGCACCGTCAGCCCGCCGATTTCAGGCGTGCCGGTGCCGGCGGCGAACGACGGGTCGAGGCCGTCGATGTCGAAGCTGATGTAGGTCGGATGGGTCGCACCGATCCGTTCGCGCACCCGCGCCATCAGCGGCGCGAGCGACTGGTACCAGACCTCGTGCGCCTGCACCACCGTGAAGCCCTGCGCGCGTGGCCAGTCGAAATCGTCGGCGGCGTAGCCGGTGCCGCGCAGCCCGATCTGGAACACGCGTCCGCAGTCGAGCAGGCCTTCCTCGACAGCACGACGAAACGGCGTGCCGTGGGCGATCGGCTCGCCGAACATCTCGTCGTTGATGTCGGCATGCGCATCGACATGCACCAGCGCGACCGGGCCGTGCTGCCGGGCGAGAGCGCGCAGGACCGGCAGCGCGATCGTGTGGTCGCCGCCGAGCGTCAGCGGCTTGCAGCCGGCGCCGAGCACGCGATCGTAGAACGCGCCGATGATCGCCATCGACTTGTCGATCGAGTAGGTGTTGATCGGCACGTCGCCGAGGTCGGCGACCTGCAGCGTGTCGAACGGCGCGGCGCCGGTCGCCATGTTGTACGGGCGGATCAGTGCCGACTCGGCGCGGATCTGGCGCGGCCCGAAGCGCGCGCCGGCGCGGTTCGAGGTGCCGATGTCGAACGGCACGCCGATGAACGCGGCGTCCAGTCCCGCGGGCGATTCGGCGAGCGGCAGCCGCATCATCGTCGCGATGCCGCCGAAGCGGGGCATCGCGTTGCCCGACAGGGGTTGGTTCTTTTCGGGCACGACGTGTCCTTCAGCGGCGCCGTCCGCGCAGCCATTCGAGCGCCAGCAGCAGGCTGGTGGTGAAGATGATCAGCAGCGTCGCGACCGCCGCGATGGTCGGCGAGATGTTCTCCCGGATGCCGTTGAACATCTGGCGCGGCAGCGTCAGCTGCTCCGGGCCGGCGAGGAACAGCGCGACCACCACCTCGTCGAACGAGGTCGCGAACGCGAACAGAGCGCCCGAGATCACGCCCGGCGCGATCACCGGCAGCGTGATGCGGAAGAAGGTGCGCAGCGGG
>JANMAW010000601.1:0-2903 GCA_031360005.1 Rhizobacter sp. | reverse complement strand
CGTGCTGAAGGGCGTGGCGGTCGACGAACTTGACGCCCTGCTGGCGCTGGCACGCGCCGAGGCCGAAGAGCGCGCACGCCAGTCGCCGGCGCGGCCCGGCCCGTCGCGCCACGCAGCCGATTTCGATCGGCCGCGCCACCCCGGCCCAGCGGGCGGCGGACCGGGGCGCAGGCCGGCGCGCTGAAGGGTTAGTCGCGGCTCAGACCGCGGCTGGTACCGCGAATGCCAGTCCGCGCTTCGAACGCAAGTGGCTGAACCCCAGCGCAACGACGAGCACGCCAAATGCGCCGGCGGCAATCACGGTGCCCGTGCCAAGCTGCGCGATCGCCAGGCCGGCGGCAGCGACACCGACCGCCTGGCCGAGGAAAAAGCTCGACGCGAATGCCGAGACCGCTGCACCGCGCCGCTCCGGCGCCATCTGCGTCGCGTTGAGCTGCAGCGTGTTGTGCAGCATGTAGAAGCCGATCCCGGCAATGAAGCATGCCGGTATCGCCCAGCGCGGTGCCACGGCGATTGCGAACAGCGATACGGCCAGCAGGATGCCGCCGAAGCAGGTCAGCCGGACTTCGCCGAGCCGGCGCACCAGCATCGCCGACCCAAGCGCGAACAGCACGCCACCGAAGCCGAACAGCATCACCATCGAGCCGGCGATCGCCATCGCCAACCCGTAGGTCTGGTTCAGGTGGCTGGCGATGAAGGCGAAGGAGCCAAACACAAAGCCGCCTTCGAGGAACACGGACGCCAGCACCACGCGCGCCCACGGTCGCGCGAGCACCTGTGCGAACTCGCCGACGGCACGGCGCAGTGCGTTCCCGTGGCCGCGACTCTGGAGCAGCGCGTGTGCTGGCAGGCGCCGGTTCACCGCGAACAGGCCCAGGCTGATCAGCACGAAGCCGAACCCGATGCCCAGGAACGGCAGGCGCCAGTTCAGGTGATCGGCTGCGAAGCCGCCGACGAACACGCCCGCCGAGAGGCCGAGGATCCCCCCGAGCGTGAAGCGAGCCAGCACGGGCTGGCGGCGTTCGTACGGCACGACGTCACCGATCCAGGCCATCGACAGCGGGATGATCGCCGCCGCAGTGGCGCCGGCGAGCAGCCGCGCAATCACCAGCTGCGTATAGGTCTGCGCGAGGCCGCACAGGGTCGCGGTCAGCGCACAGGCGACGCACGCCCAGGCGACCACCCGGTACTTGCCGAAGCGGTCGCCGACCGGGCCGAAAAAGAGCTGCGACAGTCCGTATGCGATCGCGAACGTCGTGATGACGCCGGCCGCCTGCCCGAGCGAGACGCCGAAGTCCCGCGCGAACAACGGCAGGAGCGTATCGGTGAGTCGCAGCGAGATGCCACTGCCGAACGCGGCGAAAGCGAGGGCCAGCACGGCGGTGCGGGGAATCGCACGCTCGGGTTGGGCGGCAATGCGTGCCGGCTTCGGCGATTGGTCGGACACCACCGATTCGGCCTCGATGTACAGGCTGTTCTGGCAAGTGTCGGTGTTCAGTGCGTTTATGGGGGTTTCCCCTTCGCTGTCGATGGGACAACGTTAGAAGCCCAAGCGTGCCGCGAACATCGGTGCGCTTTCCCTTTCTGCGGGGTGCTCCCCTGGTGTTCCGAGGGGAACCGTGTACGCCGATGCCGGGCCGCGTGATGGATTCCTCAGCGCGGATCAGCGCGTCGCTGCACGGGGTGACGCGCGGCCGGGGAGGTGCTCGCGAAGGTCGGCCGCTTTTGCGTGAAACACCGGTGCGATCCGGGCGTTGCCGGCAGTCCAGAATGGCGGTTCCACCACCCTGGCCGGCGGGCATGTCCCGGCAGAGCTGTCTCGATGAGCAAGGCCTTCACGCGCGAAAACGAGATCAACTGGGTCCCGCCCATCGCGCGCGTTGCTGAAAGCGCGGGTCGGCGACGAGGTTCAGTTGATGACGCCGGGAGGGCTCGAGCAGGTCGAGGTGTTGGCCATGCACTATCCCGCGCCGGCAGCGCAGCTGCCCCGCTTTAGCATGTCGACTCCATGAACTCAACGTCGCATTGCTAGCATGGACAGGGTCGACTGTCTGGTCGTCGGCGCCGGAGTCGTCGGTCTGGCTTGTGCTCGCGCCCTCGCGCAGGCCGGGCTCGAGGTCGTCATCACCGAGCGCGAGAACCTGATCGGCTCGGGCGTGTCGGCGCGCAACAGCGAGGTCATCCACGCAGGGCTCTACAACCCGCCCGGCAGCCTGAAGTCGACGCTGTGCGTGCGCGGCAACAAGTTGCTGTACGAGTTCTGCGCGCGGCACGGCGTCGCGCAGCGCCGCTGCGGCAAGCTGGTCATCGCGTCGCGAGCGCAGGACACGGGCGCGCTGGAGGCTCTGCGCGAACGTGCGCGCGCGAATGGCGTCGACGACCTGCAACTGCTGACCCGCGCCGAGGCCGTTGCGCTCGAGCCCGAGCTCGAATGCGTCGCGGCGCTGTCCTCACCGTCGACCGGCATCGTCGATAGCCACGGCCTGATGACGGCGCTGCTCGGGGACGCCGAAAGCGCCGGTGCGACGCTCGCGTTCCGCAGCTGCTTCGCCGGCGCCGCGCGCCATGGCGACGCCTGGCGCGTGCGTGTGCAAACGGCCGCGGGCGAGGCCGATTTCGAGATGGAGGCGACCTGGCTCGTCAACGCTGCCGGCCTCGATGCACAGGCCGTGGCGGCGGCAATCGATGGCGTCCCGGCCGACGCGATCCCGCGCCGCCACCTCGCCAGGGGCCACTACTTCGCGCTGTCGGGTCGGGCCCCGTTTTCTCGGCTGATCTACCCGACGCCGGTCGATGGCGGGCTCGGCGTTCACCTGACGCTCGACCTCGGCGGGCAGGCCAAGTTCGGCCCCGACGTCGAGTGGCTGGAATCGCCCGCGGGTGGACGCGACCTCGACTATGGC
>JANMAW010000586.1:0-6516 GCA_031360005.1 Rhizobacter sp. | reverse complement strand
TCGACATGGCCGTAGCCCATGCCGAGCACGCGGCCAACATCGCGCAGCGCGGCTTTCGCGGCCATCGTGCCGAAGGTCGCGATCTGGCTCACCGCATCGCGGCCGTACTTCTGCTTCACGTAGTCGATCACGCGATCGCGGTTGCCCTGGCAGAAGTCGATGTCGAAGTCGGGCATCGACACGCGCTCGGGGTTCAGGAAGCGCTCGAAAAGCAGGTTGTACTGCAATGGATCCAGGCCGGTGATGTGCAGCGCATACGCGACCAGCGAGCCTGCACCCGAGCCGCGCCCCGGGCCGACCGGGCAGCCGTTTTTCAGGGCCCAGTTGATGAAGTCGGCGACGATCAGGAAGTAACCCGGGAAGCCCATCTTCAGGATCGTGCTGACCTCGAAGTCGAGTCGCTCCACATAGCGCGGCCGCTGCCGTTCGCGCTCGGCCGGATCGGGGTAGCGCTGCAGCAGGCGCAACTGCAGCCCCTCGTGCGAGGCGACGCTGAAATAGTCGGCCATCGCAAGCGCCTTGCCGTCCTTGATCGGCGTCGGGAAGTCGGGCAGTTGCGGCTTGCCCAGCACCAGGCTCAGGTTGCAGCGCTTCGCGATCTCGACGGTGTTGCGCAGTGCGCTCGGCAGGTCGGCGAACAACGTTTCCATTTGCGCCTGGGTCTTGAAATATTGTTCCGGCCCGAAGCGACGCGTGCGCCGCGGGTTGCTCAGCAACTCGCCTTCGGCAATGCAGACGCGCGCCTCGTGCGCCTCGAAATCATCCGGCACCGCAAACTGCACCGGATGCGTCGCGACCACCGGCAAACCCAGGCGCGCGGCCAGCAGCCCCGCCGCATGCACATGCGCTTCGTTGCCAGCGAGGCCGGCGCGCTGCAGCTCGATGTAGAAACGGTTCGGGAACATGTCCGAGAGCTTGCGGGCGAGACCCTCCGCGCGCGGCAGATCGCCCCCGACCAGCGCCTGCCCCACCGCCCCCATTTCGGCCCCCGCGAGCGCAATCAACCCGTCGCCGAGTTCGCCCAGCCAGGCCCACGTCACGCAAGCCTGCGCACGATGGCCGTGGCGCAACCAGGCGCGCGACAGCAGCTCGCACAAATGAAGGTAACCCTGTTTGTTCTGCACCAGCAAGACGAGCCGACTCGCGGCCTTCTCGCCGCCTTCGGGTTCGAGCCAGATGTCGGCGCCGATGATCGGCTTGACACCCTTCTTGCGCGCCGCGCTGTAGAGCTTGACCGCGCCGAACAGGTTCGAAAGGTCGGTGATCGCCAGCGCGCCCTGGCCGTCGGCGGCGGCAGCGCTGACGGCTTCGTCGATCCGCAAGGTGCCGTCGGCAATGGAAAATTCGGTGTGGGTGCGCAGGTGAACGAAGGCCATGCGGGCATTTTAGGGAGCCCCCGCCCGGTAAAATTTGCGCGGTGAAATCAATTCTGAATATCTCGGCGTACAAGTTCGTGGCCCTGAGCGATACCGTGCAGTGGCGTGAGAGCGTTCGCTCACAAGCGCAGGCGCATTTGCTGAAGGGCACAGTGCTGCTGGCCGATGAAGGCATCAACCTGTCGATGGCCGGGGCTGAAAGCAGGGTGCGCGGCTTCGTCGCATGGCTGAGAGGCCACGAGGTGTTTGCCGATCTGTCGGTGAAGGAAAGCTGGTCCGTTGCGGCGCCGTTCGGCAAATTGCTGGTGAAGGTCAAGCCCGAGATCATCCGGATGAACCATCCGACCATCCGGCCGCATGCCCGGCGCGCACCGGCGGTCGATGCGCCGACGCTCGCGCGCTGGCTCCGTGTGGGAGTCGACGATGCCGGCCGCGAGGTCGTGACGCTCGACACGCGCAACGCCTTCGAGGTCGATCGCGGCCGCTTCCGGGGTGCGCACGACTGGCGCATGAGCAGGTTCAGCGAGTTCCCGCAGGCGTTGCTGGAACACCGCGCCGAACTGGAAGGCAAGACCGTCGTGAGCTACTGCACCGGCGGCATCCGCTGCGAGAAGGCGGCGCTGCTGATGGCAGACTGCGGTGTGACCAACGTGCTGCAACTCGATGGCGGCATCCTGAAGTATTTCGAAGAGACCGGCGGCGAACATTTTGACGGCGATTGTTTTGTCTTCGACGCGCGCGAGGCCGTGAATGACACACTGGCGCCGGCGCGGCCAGTGCAAGGTTCGCAAGGCGTATCACGATTGCCCGCGTTGACCCGCACGGAGCCATTGCCATGAACACTGCCCATTCGCCGGTGCCACTGGTCCGATCGAGCGCTTTGCCGGGCTCCTACGCTGCGATCCGGCAGACCACGCTGGATCTCGCCGCGCCGCTCTCGGCCGAGGATTGCCAGGTGCAGTCGATGCCCGACACCAGCCCGACCAAGTGGCACCTCGCGCACGTCACCTGGTTCTTCGAGACTTTTATCCTCGAACGCTTCGAGCCCGTATTCAAGCCCTTCGACGCCGCGTTCCGCGCGCTGTTCAACAGCTACTACCAGGGCATCGGCGAGATGCACCCGCGTGACCGGCGCGGGTTGATCACGCGGCCGACGCTCGAAGAAGTCAAGCGCTTCCGCGCCGATGTCGATGAGCGGATGCAACGCCTGCTCGAATCACATGCCGGCGACACCGCACTGGCGGCGCTCGTCACGCTCGGGCTGCACCACGAGCAGCAGCACCAGGAACTGCTGCTCACCGACATCAAACACGCGTTGAGCTTCGACCCCGCCCATGGCGCGTACGCGAAGCGCTGGCCGATGACGAGCGTGCGCGCACAGCCGCTGTCGTGGATCGGGTATGCGGGTGGCCTGATCGACCACGGGCACGACGCGGCGCTCGACGGCGCGTTCTGCTTCGACAACGAGTGCCCACGCCACCGCGCGTACATCGCAGCGTTCGAACTGGCTTCGCGGCCCGTGAGTTACGGTGACTACCTCGCGTTCATCGACGATGCCGGTTATCGGAGGCCCGAGTTCTGGCTGTCGACGGGCTGGGATTGGGTGCAACGCGGCGGCCGTCGCGCGCCGCTGTACTGGCGCGAGGTCGACGGCGCATGGATGAACCACACGCTGCATGGCCTCGTCGAAGTCGATCCGCGTACTCCGGTGTGTCACCTGAGTTACTTCGAGGCCGATGCATATGCCCGGTGGGCGGGCGCCCGGCTGCCCACCGAAGTCGAGTGGGAGCATGCCGCGCGCCGGCTGGGGATGCAGGGCGGCGCCAACTTCGCCGATCGCGGCGCCTTTCATCCGTTGCCTGCCGAAGACGGGGCGGGCGAGGAGCCGCTGCAGATGTTCGGCGACGTGTGGGAGTGGACGCAATCGAGCTACAGCGCGTACCCCGGCTATCGCGCGCCGGCCGGCGCGGTCGGCGAGTACAACGGCAAGTTCATGTGCAACCAGTACGTGCTGCGCGGCGGCTCGTGCGCAACGCCGGCCGGCCATGCGCGCGCGAGCTACCGCAACTTTTTCCCGCCCGAGGCACAGTGGCAGTTCAGCGGGGCGCGGCTGGCGCGAGATCGGTGACCGCCGTCGGGGCCGCGCTCAGGACGTCAGCACGCTCAGCACCTCGGAGCGGAATTCGCGCTGGTACAGGATGTAGACAACGCCGACCGTCGCCACCATGAAGACGAACGGCGAGAGGAACCAGCCGATCGCGGCGAATGCGAAGTAGTAGCCGCGCAGGCCGTCGTTGAAGGTCTCGGCCGCCAGACTGACGACGCGCCCGGCCTTGTCGGCGAAGGCGTCGCGCGACAGGCCTGCCGAGGTGAATTGCTCGGCTTCGGGCGCCGCGGCGATCAGCAGCGCGCCGAAGGTGTACTGCCGCATCGACCAGGTGAAGCGGAAAAAGACGTGGACGAAGATGCCGAGCAGCAGGATCAGCTTCACGTCGAAGATCAAGGTCGTCGTGCGAGCCGCGAACGGCAGATCGCGCACCAGTTCGTTGGCCTTGTCGGTGCCCAGCACCGCAAGCAGCCCGCCGATGATCAGAATGGTCGTCGACGCGAAGAACGACGGGCTGGTCGAGAGGTTCTGGATCATCACCCCGTCGACCACGCGCACTTCACGATGGGTGGTCTGCAGCATCCATTGCCTGCGGACCTCGTTCGTGGCGGCAAGCAACGATCGGTGCGAGCCGGAGCCGTGGCGGGAGAAGTGCGCGTAACCGGCCCAGCCGACGAAGAACACGACCACCGCCACCCAGTCGATCCACGGCAGCAGGCTCAGGACCTTGAACATCGTTTCCATCTGTGGAATGTAGCAAGGCTGCTGCCCTGCGGGCGAACTGCGCCCTACTTGCTGAACTTGGCCGCCACCTCGGCCACGCGTGCTCCGAACTGCCGCGCCGTTTCCAGGTCACCCGGCAGCATCTCGTCAGGGCTCGCGTCCGACGGGCTTTGCGCCATCGCACCCGAGTACGACGCCACGTAGTTCAGGTCGTTGCGCTGCGCGGCCTTGGTGTTGCTGGGCATCAGGCCGGTGCCGACCCAGATCATGCTGTGCTGCTGCGACAACGTGAACAGGTAGTGCAGCGTCGAGAGCTTGTCGCCGTTCATCGACGCCGAGTTCGTGAAGCCGGCGGCGATCTTGTTCTTCCAGGCCTGCGAAAACCACTGCTTGCTCGACGCGTCGGCGAACTTCTTGAACTGCCACGACACGCTGCCCATGTAGGTCGGCGAGCCGAAGATGATCGCGTCGGCGGCGAGTAGCTTCGTCCACTGCGCTTCGGTCAGGTTGCCTTCGGAATCGATCGCAACGATCTCGGCGCCGGCCCCTTCGGCCACCGACTCGGCCATGCGTTTCGTGTGGCCGTAACCGCTGTGGAAGACGACTGCAATCTTGGACATTCGAGTTCTTTCGGAGTCGGTTGGCGGATGGGTGCGGCGTCGCTCAGCGGCCGCGCTTTGCGTCGAGGCTGAACGCTCCGGCGCCGAAGGCCACGACCATCAGCATGCCCCCGGCGATCGAGACGTTCTTCCAGAAGTTGATCTGCTGCATCATCACTTGCGCCGCCGGCACGGCCCAGTAGTTGTGGAAAATGAAGGCGGCGAGCAGCGTGAACACCGCGAGCGCGAGCGCCGCCCAGCGCGCGTAGAAGCCCAGCACCAGGGCTAGACCACCACCCAACTCGACGAGGATCGTCAGCACCGCGACAACGGAGGCCATCGGCAGGCCTTTCGACGCGATGTAGCCGACGGTCCCATCGAAGCCACCGATCTTGCTGAAACCCGATGTCACGAAGATCAACGCGAGCAGGATGCGGCCGATCAGGGCCAGCGGGTTTTGGAGGTTATTGAACATGGAGGTTCCTTGGAGGTTCTGGGGTTTGCGGGAAAACAATCAATGCAGGTCGAACATCAGCAACTCGGCGTCGACCCCGTGATCGATCGTGAGCACGGGTTCGTTTTCGAGCCGCAGCGCGTCGCCGCCCTGCAGCGTCTGACCATTCACCGTGACGCTGCCGCGCACCACGTGGACATAGGCCTTGCGCTTCGGGTCGAGCTCGCGTTTCAATTGCTGTTCGCCGTCGAACAGGCCACTGTAGATCGCCGCATCGGCATGGATTGTCACCGAGCCGTCGCGGCCGTCGGGTGACGCGACCAGGCGCAGGTTGCCGCGTTTCGATTCGGCGTCGAAGTGCTTCTGCTCGTAGCCGGCCTCGATGCCGCGCACATTGGGCTCGATCCAGATCTGCAGGAAATGCGTCGTGTCCGTGGGCGCGTGATTGAACTCGCTGTGCAGCACGCCGCGGCCGGCACTCATGCGCTGGACGTCGCCGGGCCTGATGACGCCACTGGCGGCCGCACCGGCCCGTTCGCCCGGGATCGAAGCGCCCGGTTGTCCGGTACCCATGCTGTCCCGGTGCGCCAGCTCGCCGGAGAGCACGTAGCTGACGATCTCCATGTCACGATGCCCATGCGTGCCGAAGCCGGTGCCCGGAGCGATGCGGTCTTCGTTGATGACGCGCAGGTTGCCGAAGCCCATGTTCTTCGGGTCGTGATAGTCGGCAAACGAGAAGCTGTGGAAACTCTTGAGCCAGCCATGATCGGCGTAGCCGCGGTCGGTCGATTTGCGAACGGTCATCATCGTGTCGTCCCTTTCGGTGAGCAGAGAATGTAGGTCGCGTACCCCGAGCCGCCGCGCAGCGCGCGTTGAATTGATCGTTCAAATAAGATGAACGACCTTTCGTCGCGAGATCCCATGACCGACAGTCGCAACGTTCTGACCCCCGATGCCCTGACGATGATGGACGTGATCGCCCGCACCGGCAGTTTCGCCGCGGCCGCGCGCGAGCTCGGCAAGGTGCCGTCATCGCTGACCTACAGCGTGCGCCAGCTCGAAGATGCGCTCGACGTGCTGCTGTTCGACCGCCGCTCGCGCCAGGCCAGGCTTACAGCCGCGGGCCACGAGCTGCTCGATGAAGGTCGGCGCCTGCTCGAGCAGATGGACGCGGTCGCGAACCGTGTCAAACGCGTGGCATCGGGCTGGGAAACGCAGCTCAGCATCGCGGTCGATGGCGTGATCGCGCGCCTGACG
>JANMAW010000231.1:0-3241 GCA_031360005.1 Rhizobacter sp. | reverse complement strand
CCCAACACGCAGGATCCGCATCGCATCGTGCGTGGCACGGATCGACCCGATGTGCTGTGGTGTCAGCATCACAACGGCATCTGGCGTTCGACCGACGACGCGCAGTCGTGGCACGAGATCACCGCTGCGCCGGGGTCGAGCTTCGGCTTCGCGCTGGCGGTGCACCCCGAGCATGCGGACACGGCGTGGTTCGTTCCGGGTGTCGCCGACCAGCAGCGCGTGCCGGTCGGCGCTGCGCTGGTCGTCAATCGAACCCGCGATGGCGGGCGCAGCTTCGAGGCACTGCGCACCGGCCTGCCGCACGAGAACTGCTACGACCTGGTCTACCGCCACGGCCTGGCCGTCGACGCGACCGGCCGAGCCCTGTTGATGGGCAGCACCACCGGCAGTTTGTGGGCGAGCGACGACGGCGGCGAGCGCTGGTCGGCGGTGGCGGCGCACCTGCCGCCGATCCATGCCGTGCGGTTCGGATGAGCACCGCGGCCACCGACTTCACCGCGGCGCCGGCGCAGACGCAGGCGTAGGCGGCATAGGCTAGGCGGCGCAGGGCGGTCGGCCTGAGCAGCCTGCCGTCGAACCTTGCGCAAACAACTGTATAAACGTACAGTACTCCAATGGACCTTCTGCCCGCCTTGGCCCCGCAGCCGCTGCTTCCGGCGGCGGGGGGTGCGCGGGCGTTGCTGGACCGGCTTGCGACGCATGCACCGGCCGGCACCGGGGCTGCGACACAACGCCCGCACGCCATCCGCCCCGAAGCCCTGCACCCTGCGCTGTGGCTCGGCCACCAACTCGGCCGCCATGCCGATGCCGTCGTCCCCAGCGGCTTTGCCTCGCTCGATGCCCAGTTGCCCGGTGGCGGCTGGCCGCGCCGCGCGCTCACCGAATTGTTGCTGCCGCACCCCGGGGTGGGCGAGATCCGCCTGCTCGGCGCGAGCCTCGTCGCGACCCAGCAAGCGGGCCGGCTCGTGATGCTGTTCGACCCGCCTGCGCAGCTGTCGGCCGGAGCGCTCGCGCAGCTCGGCTTCGATGTCGAACAACTGCTGATCATTCACACCCGCAGCCGGGTGATCGCCGGGTCGGACAGCCTGTGGGCGCTCGAACAGGCGCTCAAGAGCGGCCATGTCGGCGCGGTGCTCGCCTGGCTGCCGCCGCGGCTGCGTGCCGAGCGGCTGCGCCGCCTGCAGCTGGCCGCGCACACCCACGACGGGCCGGCCTTCGTGCTGCGCGAGGTGAGCGCGGCGCAGCGCCCCACGGCCGCGCCGTTGCGTCTGGCGCTGCGGCCGAGCGGCGCCGACACGCTGGCGGTGCGTGTGCTGAAGCGCCGCGGCCCTCCGCTTGCGGCGCCGGTGCAACTCGCGTTGCCGCCGGTGCTGTGCAGCACGGCGCAGCAGCGCGCAAATGCAGGTGGGGAAAATGCGGGTGCGGGGAGTCCGGGTGTCGAGGTGGCTGGCAGTGCGAAGGGGATCAGCCTGCGCGCCGCCACGTTCGTCAACCTCGGCGCCGGCTGAACCGCATCGCCCCCACTGATCGGGCCCGGGCGGCGCGTGCTTCCAGCCGTCCTTCTTCCGAACCCCACCCGTGCTCTGGATCGCGCTGCACCTGCCGCTGCTGTCGCTCGAATCGTTCGCAGCCACGCTGCCGCCCGAGACGGGCGGGCCCGCCCTGGCGCTGCTGGATGCGAATGTCATCCACAGCGCGAACGCGGCAGCACGCGCGCTCGGCGTCAAACCCGGCATCAAGCGCGCCACCGCGCTCGCCCTCGCGCCGCAACTCACGCTCGGCCAGGCCGACCCGGCCCGTGACGCCCAGGCGCTGTCCGCCGTCGCGCATGCGGCGCTGGCCTTCACACCTACCGTGATGATCCAGCCGGCCGGCGCTGCCGCTTCAGCCGCGGTTTCGACATCGATTGATGCCTCACCCGACACCGTGCTGCTCGAAGTGCAGGCCAGCCTGCGCTACTTCGGTGGCCTGCCCGCGTTGCTGCAGCGCCTGCATGCCGCGCTCGCACCGCTGGGGCACCGGCTGCACACCGTCAGCGCGAGCACGCCATTGGGTGCGGCGCTGCTCGCGCGGGTGCATCCGCACTTGAATTGCCCCGACCTCGCGGCCACCCGGCGCGCGCTGGCTGCCGCGCCGGTCTGGCTGCTCGGCCCCGGCCGCGCGCACTGGGAGGCCTTGCAAGGCATGGGGCTGCGCACCTTCGCCGATCTGCACAGCGTGCCGCGCGACGGCCTCGCGCGCCGTTTCGGCGAGGCGGTGCTGAGCGAACTCGACCGCGCGATGGGCACCCGGCCCGACCCGCGCGAGCCGCTCGCGCTCGCACCCGCGTTCGACAGCCGGCTTGAGCTCTTCGCCCGCGCCGACACCACCGAGCAGCTGATGCACGGCGCCAATCTGCTGCTCGCCCGGCTGGTCGCCTGGCTCGCGGCGCAGCACGCCTTCGTGCGCCGCTTCACGCTCGTGATGCAGCATGAAAAGGGCTCGCGTCGCGATGCGCCGACGGCCGGTTTCACGACCCTCGACGTGGCCCTCGCCGAGCCCTCGCGCGAGTCGGCCCACCTGCTGGTGCTGCTGCGCGAACGCCTCGCGTCACTGCAGCTGCCCGCGCCCACGCTCGAGCTGCGCCTGCATGCCGCAGACATCGCGCGGCGCGCGCCGCCCAACAGCGAGCTGTTCCCGACGCCGAGGTCAGAGCAGGAAGGCCTGACGCGCCTGATCGAACGATTGCAGGCTCGGCTCGGCGCCGACCAGGTGTTGCGGCTGGTGCCACTGCAAGACCACCGCCCGGAGCGCGCCAGCGCATGGCGGGTCGCCGATGCGCAGATGCGGCCGGCGCGTGCGCGCAGCGCCACTGCCGTCCCCGCCCACAACCTCTGCACGCCAGCGGCGACGCAGCCGTCGGTTCGACCGGTGTGGCTGCTGGCACAGCCCGAGCTGTTGCGCGAGCGCGAGAGCGGCCCCCGGCTTGACGGCCAGTCGCTGCAGTTGCTCAGCGGCCCCGAGCGCATCGAATCCGGCTGGTGGGACGCCGCGCTCGCCGAGCGCGACTACTTCATCGCGCAACTGCCCGGCGGTGCGCTGGTGTGGATCTACCGCGCGCGCTTGCCGGTGCAAGGGGCAGGGTGGTTCCTGCAGGGGCGATTCGGGTAGGACGCGAAGCGAAGGGCGAGGGGCCCCGTACACGGGGATCGACCAGCGCAGCGGCCGGCGAGAGAGCGGGCTCGATGCCCGCGACCGAGGA
>JANMAW010000558.1:0-4967 GCA_031360005.1 Rhizobacter sp. | reverse complement strand
CACAGCCCGCAAACGCGCGGCATCAAGGCGGTGTTGCTGACCGGCAGCGAGATGTACCGCGCCGAAGCGAAGAACCAGGAAACGCTCGCCAAGTACGGGCACAACACGCCGGACGACTGGCTCGAGCGCAACCTCTACAGCCGTTACAGCTGGCAGGGCGTGGGCGTGATGTTGCTGATCGACCTGATGCTGTTCGGCGCGATCGGCGCGTCGGTATGGGCGTTGCAGATGGCGTGGATCCCGATCACCGCGGCCGGCATCATCAATGGCATCGGCCACTGGTGGGGTTACCGGAATTTCGAAGCACCTGATGCGAGTACCAACGTTTCGCCCTGGGGCATCATCATTGGCGGCGAGGAGTTGCACAACAACCACCACACCTACCCGACCTCCGCCAAGCTCTCGGTCAAGCCCTACGAGTTCGACATCGGCTGGGCCTATATCCGCGGTCTTGAAATGCTGGGGTTGGCGAAGGTACGCAAGACGGTTCCGATGCTCAAGCTCGGCAGCGTGAAGCCAGTGGCCGACGACAAGACCCTCGAGGCGATCATTGCGAATCGTTACGAGGTGATGGCCAAGTACGCGCGCAACCTGCGCCACGCAAGCCGCGCCGAGGTGGTACGCCTGCGGGCCGAAGGACGGTCGAGTGCGGCCAAGCTCGAAAACATGCTTCTCGCCAATCGCTGGCTGCATCGCGACGCAGACAAGATCCCGACGGCGGTGAAGCAGCAGGTTGCGATGGCGGTCGAACACAGCCCGCGCCTGGCCAAGCTGGTCGCGATGCGTGAAGAGCTTCGTTCGCTCTGGACACGCACCAACGTGTCTGCCGAGCAGCTAGTCGCGGACCTGCAAGCGTGGTGTCGCAAGGCCGAAGAGAGCGGCATCGCGGCGCTGCAGGAGTTCGCGCTGAAGCTGCGCGCTGCCCGCGCCTGAAGCGGTTCGGCAACAAGTCGCGATGACGAAGGGCCCGCAAGCGGGCCCTTTTCATTGGCCCGGCAAAGACAACCAGATAAAAAAGAAAGGCCCGCAAAGCGGGCCCGATCTCGCGACTGCCGGCGCAGGCGTCACTTCAGTTTCGTTTCCTTGTAGGTCACGTGCTTGCGTGCCTTCGGATCGAATTTCATCATCTCCAATTTCTCCGGCGTGGTCTTCTTGTTCTTGTCGGTCGTGTAGAAATGACCGGTGCCGGCGCTGGATTCCAGCTTGATCTTCTCGCGTCCGCCTTTTGCCATGGTCAGCTCCTAGGGATCTTCAGATTTCACCGCGGGCGCGCAGGTCAACGAGGACCTGTTCGATGCCCACCTTGTCGATCAGCCGCAACGCCGCATTGGAAATGCGCAGACGCACCCAGCGGTTTTCGCCTTCGACCCAGAAGCGCCGGTACTGGAGGTTGGGCAGGAAGCGACGCTTCGTTTTGTTGTTGGCGTGGGAGACGTTGTTTCCCACCATCGGGCGCTTGCCCGTGACTTGACAGACGCGTGCCATGACGCTTCTCCCGGTAAGTTTGGATATGCCTGAAATCCGCGTGACGGATTTTGGCAAAGACAACAATTATAGCCAGACTTGCAACCAGCCAGACCGAGGCGACGTCACTGCTCGAGGAAGCGCTGCGCATCAAGCGCAGCCATGCACCCGGTGCCTGCGCTCGTGATGGCTTGGCGGTACACGTGATCCTGCACATCGCCGGCCGCGAACACGCCGGGCACGCTGGTCATCGTTGCCATGCCGCCGAAGCCGCCCTGCGTGATGATGTAGCCGTCTTTCATCTGCAGCTCGCCCTTGAAGATGTCGGTGTTCGGCTGATGGCCGATCGCGATGAAGCAACCGGTCAGTTTGAGTTCGACGTTGCCGCCACCCCGTGTGCTCTTGAGTCGCACGCCGGTCACGCCGGAGGCATCGCCGAGCACTTCGTCGAGCGTGTTCCACAGGTGCAGCTGCATCTTGCCGTCGGCGACTTTGACATGCAGCTTGTCGACCAGAATCGGCTCGGCGCGGAACTTGTCGCGACGATGGATCAGGTGCACCTTCGAGGCGATGTTCGAGAGGTACAGCGCCTCTTCGACCGCCGTGTTGCCGCCGCCGACCACGCAAACCTCCTGGTCGCGGTAGAAGAATCCGTCGCAGGTGGCGCAACCGCTCACGCCGCGGCCCTTGAAGGCCTCTTCCGACGGCAGGCCGAGGTACTTGGCCGAAGCGCCGGTTGCGATCACCATCGCGTCGCAGGTGTAGCCGCCCGAGTCGCCCTTAAGACGGAAAGGGCGCTGACTCAGGTCGACCTGGTTGATGTGGTCGAAAACGATCTCGGTGTCGAAACGCTCGGCGTGTTTCTGAAAGCGCTGCATCAGGTCGGGGCCCATCACGCCGTCGACATCGGCAGGCCAGTTGTCTACATCGGTGGTCGTCATCAGCTGGCCGCCCTGCGCGATGCCGGTGATCAGCATCGGCTTCAGGTTGGCGCGCGCCGCGTAGACCGCAGCGGTATAGCCGGCCGGGCCGGAACCGAGGATCAGGACACGCGCGTGTCGGTTCGGAGTACTCATGGCAAAGTGCGGGGTTGGAAGGCTGTGGATTCGGGCCGCCGAGAAAACTGCGGTGCTTCAGTCTGACATGGGGTTCGTTCCGGCTGGCACACCGGCCATTAATGGTGACAATAGCGAAAATTGCAGGCAGCGTGAGGAGTTCGCGATTTTGCCGCCTGCGACGCTTGGGCGTTTTCATAAGCCCGGCGGGCAAGGTCGCCGAGGCACCCGAACACGAAACAAGACGAAGGGCAGTTCCGCATGGCAATGCTTTCAAACCTCGACCTGATCCGGCGCGTGCCGTTATTCTCGTTGCTGACCAATGACCAGGCCCAAGGCATCGCCGACAGCGTCGTCAAGCGGCGTTTCAGGCGCGGCGAGATCGTCGTCGAGCACGGCAAGAAATCGAATGCCTTGTTCATCCTGCTGACCGGCCGTGCGCGTGTTCTGACTGCCGACTCGCGCGGTCGTGAGGTCATCCTCGCAGTGCTGCAGCCGGGTGACTACGTCGGCGAGATGAGCCTGATCGACAACGAGCCGCATTCGGCCACCGTGCGCGCCGAAGTCCAGACCGACATGCTGATCCTCGGTCGCGCCGAGTTCGCGCGCTGCCTGCCGGAAAACTCGAGCCTGTCATACGCGATCATGCGCGGCCTGGTGCAGCGGCTGCGCAGCGCGGATCGCCAGATCGAGTCGCTCGCACTGCTCGACGTTTACGGGCGGGTGGCACGCACGCTGCTCGACATGGCCGAGACAGAGAACGATGTCAGGACGATCCGCAACAAGGTGTCCCGCCAGGACCTGGCGAAGGTCGTCGGCGCCTCGCGCGAGATGGTCAGCCGCGTGATGAAGGACCTTGAGGGGCGCGGGATGATCGAGACGCAAGAGAACGGGTCGGTCATCATCAAGGAACAACTGACCCAGTGATGCGCGCGGCGGCGTCGCACAGCCGCTGCCGGGCGGCGACGTGATCGGCCACAATTCGCGCATGACTTTTCCCCTCGGCTCGCTTCGCTCCGACAGCGCCGCTCCCAACAGTCTGGTCCAAGGTGCAGCGCCCCCGGCATTCGGCCGTGATGCCGGCCGCGCGAAACCGGTGTTCGACCACGCCGGCAGCGGGCGCAGCCAACTCAGGTTGCTGATCACCGGTGTGCTGTGGCTGCTGGCGGTGCTGGCGCTTGCCACCCACCAGGCCGCCGATCCGGCGTTCTCGACCTCGGGTACCGCGCTGGTCGCATTCAACAAGGCCGGGGCGCTGGGGGCGTGGTTCTCGGATCTCGCGTATTTCCTGTTCGGCTACTCGGTCTGGTGGGCGGTGGCGGTCGCGCTGCGCGCCTGGCTCGGTGCACTGGCGCGGGTACTGCGTGCCGACCACCCGGTGCCGCATCCTTCGATCGTGGCGCCGCGCCCGGTCTGGTGGCTCTGGGTTGGCCTGACCTTGCTGCTGGCGGCCAGTTCGTCGCTCGAATGGACGCGCCTGTACCAATGGGAAGCGCATGTCGCGGGCGGCCACGCCGGTGGCGCGGTCGGCTACACGCTGGGCCGGGGGAGCCAGACCCTGCTCGGTTTTGCAGGCTCGGGGGTGCTGTGGATCGCGCTGATGGTGGCAGGTATCGCCCTCGCGCTGCGCTTCTCGTGGCTGCGGCTTGCCGAGGGCATCGGCGCGTGGATCGAATCGCTGCGCAATCGGCGTGTCGAGCGCATTGAACGTGCCGAAGACGCACGCTTCGGCGAGCAGGCCTTGCGCGAGCGCGAGGCCGTCGTTGGAGTGGCGCATCAATTGCACGACGACCATCTGCCGATCGTGATCGAAGCGCCGGTGATCGAGGTGCCGAAGAGCGATCGTGTCGTCAAGGAACGCCAGAAGCCGTTGTTCAGCGAATTGGCCGACACCAGGCTGCCGCAGGTCGATCTGCTCGACGCCGCGCCGGGCCGCACCGAGAGCGTCGCGCCCGAGACGCTGGAAATGACGTCGCGGCTGATCGAGAAGAAGTTGAAGGACTTCGGCGTCGAGGTTCGGGTGGTGGCGGCATCGCCGGGCCCGGTCATCACGCGCTACGAGATCGAGCCCGCGATCGGCGTGAAGGGCGCCCAGGTGCTGAACCTGTCGAAGGATCTGGCGCGCTCGCTCAGCCTTGTCAGCATCCGGGTCGTCGAGACGATTCCCGGCAAGACGACGATGGCGCTGGAGCTGCCGAATTCCAAGCGGCAGATGATCCGCCTGTCGGAGATCCTCGGCTCGCAGGTCTACAACGATGCGTCGTCGCAGCTGACGATGGGGCTGGGCAAGGACATCGTCGGCAACCCGGTCGTCGCCGATCTCGCGAAGATGCCGCACTGCCTGGTCGCCGGAACGACCGGGGCGGGCAAGTCGGTTGGCATCAACGCGATGATCCTGAGCCTGCTCTACAAGGCCGAAGCGCGTGACGTGCGGCTGATCCTGATCGA
>JANMAW010000556.1:0-4301 GCA_031360005.1 Rhizobacter sp. | reverse complement strand
ATCGCGATCGCGTTGAGGCTGCCGTTGCCGCTCCCGTCGGGCAACAGCCGCGGCAGGAAAAAGCAGCTCAGGCCAGCCGGCGTTTGCGCCAGCACCAGGAACGCATCGCTCATCGGCGCCGACAGGAACCACTTGTGCCCGACCAGCCGATGGCAGCGGCCCCAGGCGGTGTCGCAAACGAACTCGGCGCGCGTCGTGTTCGCGCGCACGTCCGAGCCGCCCTGCTTCTCGGTCATGCCCATGCCCATCGTCACGCCGCTCTTGACTTGCGCGACGACCAGACGCGGGTCGTAGCGGGTGCTGGCCAGCTTGTCGAACCAGTCACCGAACACCGCCGCGTTGCCGCGCAGCGCGGGCGTGACGGCGTAGGTCATCGACACCGGGCACAGCACCGACGGCTCGAGCTGCGTGAACATCACGAAGCCGGCCGCGCGCTCGACGTGCGCGCCCGGACCCTGCGCCCATGGCGTGGCGTGCAGCCCGGCGCCGACCGCCGCGCCGAGCAGCGCGTGGTAGCTCGGGTGGAACTCGACACTGTCGGTGCGGTGCCCGAAGCGGTCGTGGGTGTGCAGGCTCGGGGGATGAACGTTGGCCAGCCGCGCGTGCGTCTGCATGGCCTCGTCGCCGAGCAGCGCGCCGAGCTTCACCCGATGGCGTTCGTCGGAGGCCGGCAGATGGAACGCCAGCGCATCGCGCAGCGCACGATCGCCGCTGTAGACGTTGTGGCCGGTCAGCGCTGCGCTCTGGTTGAGCACCTCGTGCGTTGCCGCGGACGCCACCTGGTTCATCGCGCGATGCCCGGCTCGCGGGTCACACCAGCTTGACGATCTGCTTGCCGAAGTTCCTGCCCTTCAACAGGCCGAGGAAGGCCTCGGGCGCCGCCTCCAGGCCCTGCGCAACGGTCTCGCGGTACTTCAGCTTGCCGGTGGCGACCATCGCGGCGAGTTCCTTCAGCGCTTCGGGCCAGATCTCCATGTGCTCGCTGACGATGAAGCCTTCGATCGTCAGGCGCGACTGCAGGATCAGCTGCGGCTGTTTCAGCGGAATCGGCTCGCCGTCGTAGCCGCTGATCATGCCGCACAGCGCGATGCGGCCGAACGCGTTCATGCGCGCAAGCACCGCGTCGAACACCGGGCCGCCGACGTTCTCGAAGCAGCCGTCGACACCGTCGGGTGTCGCCGCCTTCAGCGCCTGGTACAACGCCTTCGAATCGGCGTGCGCCTTGTAGTCGACGCAGGCATCGAAACCGAGCTCATCGACCACATAGCGGCACTTGTCGGCGCCGCCGGCGATGCCGACCGCCCGGCAACCGCGCGCCTTCGCGAGCTGCCCGACCGCGCTGCCTACCGCACCGCTGGCCGCGCTGACGACGACCGTCTGCCCGGCCTTGGGCTTGCAGATCTTCGTCAGGCCATACCAGGCCGTCACGCCCGGCATGCCGACGGCGCCGAGATAGGCCGACAGCGCAATCTGCGTCGCGTCGACCTTGCGCAGCATGCCCGGCGTGGCCGCGTCGACGACGCTGTACTGCTGCCAGCCGCCGAAGCCGACGACCTTGTCGCCGACCTTGAAGCTCGGGTTCTTCGACGCGACCACCTCGCCGACCGTGCCGCCCTGCATCACCGCGTTCAGCGGCTGCGGCACGGCATAGCTCTTGGCGTCGTTCATGCGGCCGCGCATGTAGGGGTCGAGGCTCAGGAAGTGGTGGCGCACCAGCACCTGACCGCCGTTCAGCTCGGGGACCTCGGCTTCGACCAAGCTGAAGTTCTCGGCGAGCGCCTCGCCGGTGGGCCGCGCGACAAGGTGGATCTGCTTGTTGATGGTCATGATGGTGTCGCTTTCATTCGGAAGCGTCGAGACGCTGGTTTCGTTTGCCGCCCGCAGGCAGCGGCTTGACATACTTGAAAGTGCCGGTCGCCTGCGCGACCACCGCGCCCGAATCGTTGACGATCGTGCCTTCGCAGAACGCCATCGATGCGGTGCGATGGACCAGGTGGCCGCGACCCAGCAGCCTGCCGACACCGGGGCGCATAAAGGTCGTCTTCATCTCGATCGTCACGACGCCGTGCGCCTCGGCGTGGCCGGGCTGGTTGGGGCTGCGCGCCGCGTGCGCCATCGCGACGTCGAGCAAGGTCATCGACACCCCGCCGTGCGCCATGTCGCGCGAATTGGTCAGTTCATCGCGCAGCGTCAGCGCAATCTCGGCGCGCCCCGCGTCGTAAGAGACCAGCTCGAAGCCGAGCATCTCGACAAACGGGATGTGCACCGTGAATGTGGACACGTCGCTGCCTCAGCCGGCGTTGACGGCCGAGACGCCGCCATCGACCGGCAGGATCTGCCCGGTGATGTGTTTGCCGGCCATCGATGCGAACAGCACCGCCGCCCCCTTCAGGTCATCGTCGTCACCGAGGCGCAGCAGCGGCGCGCGGCTGGCCATCGCATCGGTGCCGAACCGGTCGAGCGTCGCCTTGGTCATGCGGCTCGGAAAGAAGCCCGGCGCGAGCGCATTGACGTTGATGTTGTATCGGCCCCATTCGCCGGCCAGCGTGCGCGTGAAGTTCACGACTGCAGCCTTGCTGGTGTTGTAGGCGACCATCGTCATCCCGGGTCCGTTGCCGGCCAGACCGGCGATCGACGCCACGTTGATGATGCGCCCCTGCTTGCGCGGGATCATGCTGAGTTTGCCGACGGCCTGGCTCATCAGGAAGATGCTGCGGATGTTCAGGTTCATCACCTTGTCCCACGCATCGAGCGGATGGTCTTCGGCGGGAGCGCCCCAGGTCGCGCCGGCGTTGTTGACGAGGATGTCAACGTGGCCGAGGCGCTGCATCGCCGCATCCACCACGCGCGCGATCTCGGCGGGCTGGCTTGCGTCGGCGGCGACCCAGCGCGTGTCGATGCCCTTGGCCTGCAGGTGCGCGGCGGCCTCTTCGAGATCGGCTGCCTTGCGCGAGGTCAGCAGGATCTTCGCACCCGCCTCGCCGAGCGCCTCGGCGATCTGCAGCCCCAGGCCGCGCGATCCGCCGGTGACGAGCGCCGTCCTGCCGGTGAGGTCGAAGAGCTGCTGGATCGGTGTGCTCATGGTGTTCCTTCGTTGCGCCATTTCATGCGGCTGAGACTGCTGGTTCAGGCCTTGTCCTTCATCCGCGATCGCACCCAGATCAGCACCGCGCCCACGGCAGCGAGCGCGATGCCGCATGCCGCGATGCCCCAGCCCAGCGAAGCGTCACTGCGCTGCGCCGCCAGCCCGAGGCCGAGCATGATCAGGCCGATGTAGATCAGCACCCAGACCCAGGCATCGACACGGCCGGTGCGCATCAGAACCACGCCTCGTCCATTGCGCGGCAGGTCGGATCGCGCGTCTCGACGACCTTCAGCCAAGCACCGATTCGCGGCAATTCGTAGTGGAAGAAGTAGGTGCATGCGGCAAGCTTGCCCTGCAGCAGCGCAGCCTCGACGCCGCGCTGGCCGATGCGCTGCTGCGCGCACAGCGCGACGTCGAGCCACATCCATGCCAGCACCGTGTGGCCGAAGGCCTGCAGGTACGGGGTGGCGTTGGCGAGCGCCTCTTCCGGGTCGCCGGTCGACCACGCGGCTTGCGTCGCGGCGCCGAGGTGTTGCAATGCTGCCGCGAGCGCGCCCGCGTGTTCGGCGAGCACCGGAACGGCCCGCGCCCGAACGATCGTCACCTCGAGCTTGCTTGCCAGCAGTTCCAGGCCGGCACCGCCCTGCATCACGACCTTGCGGCCCAGCAGGTCAAGCGCCTGGATGCCATGGGTGCCCTCGTGAATCATGTTCAGGCGGTTGTCGCGCCAATACTGCTCGACGGGGAAGTCGCGCGTGTAGCCGTAGCCGCCGAGCACCTGGATCGCCAGGCTGTTGGCTTCAAGACACCACTCGCTCGGCCAGCTCTTCGCGATCGGTGTCAGCATCTCCAGCAGCAGCGCCGCTTCGGCGGAGGCCTCGGGAGCGCCGGTGTGCTGCTCGTCGACGAGCCGCGCGCAGTAGAGCTCGAGCGCCAGCGCGCCCTCGCAGTAGCTCTTCTGCGCCAGCAGCATGCGCTTCACGTCGGCGTGCTGGATGATCGGAATCTGCCCGCGCGTCACATCCTTGCCGACGCCCGCGGCGCCGCCGGGCGCGGCCTTCTGGATCGGCCGGCCTTGCGGGCGAGTCCGGGCGTAGTCGAGCGAGGCCTCGTAGCCGGCGTATCCAAGCATCGTCGCCCCCAGGCCGACGGCAATGCGCGCCTCATTCATCATGTGGAACATGCATCGCAGGCCCTCGTGCGGCCTGCCGACCAG
>JANMAW010000265.1:0-8055 GCA_031360005.1 Rhizobacter sp. | reverse complement strand
GCGCTGATGCGCCCGACCATCGCGTCGTTCTTCACATAGCCGCGCAGCGCCACGCCGCTGGGCGTGTGGCGCTCCGACATGCCGGCGGCGAGCAGCGCCTGCGGCACCGCGCCGGTCGCCAGCAGCACCCAGCGCGCGCGCAGCAGCCGCGCCGTGGCGCCCTGCTGCAGGTGCGCGCCAAGGACTCTGCCGCCGGCTGCGCCGCCCGCTTCGATCGGCGCGACGAAGCGCAACGGCGCGAACATCCGCGCGCCCGCCGCGACGGCGGCGCGGCACAGCAGGTCGTCGAGTTGACGGCGCGGCAGCACCGCCAGCTCGCCGGGGACATCGACCCGCCCGCCGCGCGGGCCGACGCAGCCAACGAAGCCTGCCGCCTGCGCCTGCGCCATCACCGCGTCGAGCACACCGAGCTTGCGCAGCGCATGGTGCGCATCGGGGATCAGCCCATCGCCGCAGACCTTGTCGCGCGGAAAGCGGTGCTGGTCGACAAGCACCACGTCGAGCCCGCCGCGCGCCAGCAGGCAGGCCGCGGCACTGCCCGCCGGGCCGGCACCGATCACGAGCACGTCGCATGTGGAAGGAAGCTTGTCGATGCCGAGGTTCATGGTTCGCGCGAGGCCGGTGCATTGCGTCAAGGCGAGGGCGTGGATTCTAGGCAGTGGCGGCCTCGGCACGCCCCGGCCCGTCGCCCATGCGCAGCGCCGCGACCACCGCACACGCGGTGATCGCGCCGATCAGCACGAAGGTCTCGTGGAACGCATGCACCGGATCGGCCGGCTGCGCCTGCAGGCGCCATTCGAGCACGATGCCCACGAGACTCACGCCGACCGCTCCGCCGAGCTGGCGCATGAAATTGACCGTGCTCGCGCCCTGCGAGATCAGCGCATCGGGCAGGCCGCGCATCGCGCCGAGGTTCAGCGACGGCAGCACGAAGCCCAGCCCGATCCGCCCGATGATCGCCCACAGCACGATCCAGCCCAGCGCGGTCGCCGGCCCGACCGTCACCATCAGCAGGAACGACGCGGCCAGCAGCACCAGCCCGGCGGCAACGATGCGGCCGAGCGGCAGACGGTCGGCCATCCGCCCGGCGAGCGGGATCGTCAGCGCCAGCACGATGCCCGCCGGCAGCAGCACCGCGCCGGCCTGGCGCGGCGGCAGGTGCAGCGCGAGCTGCATGAACACCGGCACCAGATAGGTCGAGCCGAACAGCGCCATGCCGTAGATGAAGGCGACGACGCCACCCATCGCGAAGTTGCGGTGGCCGAACAGGCGCAGCTCCATCAGCGGCCGGGCGCCGCGCTTCTGGTGGTAGATGAAGCCGACCAGCGCGGTCGCGCTGCACGCCAGCAGCGCCCAGCCGGTGCCCGGCGCCGGGCCGTGCAGCCCGACCATGCCGTTGAGCAGCGACAGCACCGCCACCGCGATCAGCACCAGCCCGACCCCGTCGAGCCGGCCGGCATCGCGGCTCGCCGCCGCACCGCCCGGCGCACTGGTCGGCAGGTAGCGCCGTGCCAGCCCCCACGCCGCGATGCAGAACGGCAGCACGACGAAGAAGATCGAGCGCCAGCCGAACCATTCGACCAGCACGCCGCCGACGCTCGGGCCGATGGCCGGCGCGAGCACGACGCCGAAACCGAAGATCCCGGTCGCGCGGCCGCGCTCGCCGGAATCGAACGCGCGCATGAGGATGCCCGCCGGGATCGGCTGCAGCACGCCGGCCGCGAGGCCTTCGGCCACGCGCATCGCGAGCACCAGCTCGAACCATCGGCTCAGCCCGCCGGCGACGCCGCCGCACGCCAGCAGCAGCACCGCGCCGATGTAGGTGCGGCGGTAGCCGAAGCGTTCGAGCAGCCACGGCGTCGTCAGCATCGACAGCGTCATCGCCGCCATGAAGCCGGCCGACAGCCACTGCGCGCGCTCCTGGCCGAGCGCGAACACGCGGCTCATGTCGGGCACCGCGACGTTGATGATCGTCGACGCCATGATCGACGCCATCGTGCCGATCATCACCGTCAGCAGCACGAGCCAGCGGTAGCGCGGGCCGAAGCGCCGCTCGAGGGCGGCGCGGGAGTGCGGGTGGGGGTCGGTCGTCATCGGAGGCTGCGCCGCCGGGCCGCGCCGGCGCAGCCCGCGTGCCGTGCGACGTTAGGTCACCAGATCGACACCCGCTCGGCGGGCGGCAGGTACATCCTGTCGCCGGGCTTCACGCTGAAGGTCGAATAGAACGCCGGGTGGTTGCGCACCGTGCCGGTGACGCGAAATTCGTCGGGCGAGTGCGGATCCGACTTGATCTGCCCGAGCAGCGCCTCGGCGCGGGCCTTGCCGCGCCAGGCCTGCGCGAAGCCGACGAAGAAGCGCTCGTCGCCGCTCATGCCGTCGATCACCGGCGCGGGCCTGCCGTGCAGCGACAGCTGCCATGCCTTGTAGGCGATCGCGAGGCCGGAGTTGTCGGCGATGTTCTCGCCCAGCGTCAGCTCGCCGTTGACGGTGTAACCCGGCACCGGCACGAAAGCCGCGTACTGCGCGACCAGCGCCTCGGTCTTCAGCTTGAAGCGTTCCCGGTCCTGCGCGGTCCACCAGTCGCGCAGGTTGCCGTCGCCGTCGTACTGGCTGCCCTCGTCGTCGAAGCCGTGGCTGATCTCGTGACCGATGACGGCGCCGATCGCGCCGTAGTTGACGGCGTCGTCGGCCGCGGCATTGAAGTTCGGTGCCTGCAGGTAGGCGGCCGGGAACACGATCTCGTTCAGCGAGGCATCGTAGTAGGCGTTGACGGTCTGCGGCGTCATGCCCCATTCGTCGCGGGCGATCGGTTGGCCGAGCCTGGCGAGGTCGCGGGCGACTTCGAAGCGGCGCGCGCGCATCACGTTGCCGACCAGGTCGGCGCGCCGGATCTCGAGCGTGCCGTAGTCGATCCAGCGCTTCGGGTAGCCGATCTTGGCGTTGAACTTCGCGAGCTTGGCCAGCGCTTCCTGCTTCGTCGCGGCGCTCATCCAGTCGAGCGCCACGATGCTGTCGCGGTAGGCGGCGAGCAGGTTCGCGACGAGTTCGTCCATGCGCGCCTTGCTGGCCGGGGGAAAGTGCTTTGCGACGTAGAGCTTGCCCAGCCCCTCGCCGATCGACTGGTTGACGAGCGCGACGCCGCGTTTCCAGCGCGGCCGGTCGCGCGGTGTGCCACGCAGCACCGTGCCGGCGAACGCGAAACGGATGGCCGCGAAATCCTTGCCCAGGAACGGCGCATAGGTGCCCAGCAGCTGCGCCCGGGCATAGGCCTTCCAGGTCGAAAGCGGCACCGATTCGAGCAGCGCAGCGAGGCCGCGCAGATAGCTGGGCTGGCGCGCCAGCACATCCGGCGTCCTGCCGGCGAGGCCCGCACTGGCGAGGAAGACGTCCCAGTCGAGCGCCGGTGCCAGTTCGCCCAGGCCGGCGAGTTCGACCCGGTTGTAGGCCTTCACCGGGTCGCGATTCTCGACCTGACTCCACTGCGCGCGGGCGATTTCGGTCTCGAGCGCGAGGATCGACTGCGCGACGGGCTCGCTGTCCTTCGCGCTGTCGCCGCCGGCCAGCGCGAGCAGCTTCGCCAGATAGTCGACATACCTCGCGCGCACGTCGCGGAACTTCGCGTCGTCGAGGTTCAGGTAGTAGTCGCGGTTCGGCAGGCCCAGGCCGCCCTGCACCAGCGCGGGCACGTAGCGGCTGGAGTCGCGGTCGTCCTGCCCGACGACGATGCCGATCGGCGTGCCCGCGCCGAGGCGGCCGAGGCGCGGCAGCAGCGCGGCGAGTTGCGTGCGGTCGGCGACGGCGTCGATCGCCTCGAGCTCAACCGCCAGCGGCCCGATGCCGAGTTTCTCGACCGTCGCCTCGTCCATGAAACTGGCGTAGAGATCGCCGATCTTCGCGGCCTCGGCGTCGGCAGCACCACGCCCGGCCGACTCGATCAGCGCGCGCAGCTGGGTCTGCGTGGTTTCGTGCAGCTGCTCGCTCGCGCCGATGTAGGCCTTGTCGGGCGGAAAGCTGGTGCGCTTAAGCCAGCGGCCATTGACATGGCGATAGAAGTCGTCCTGCGGGCGCACCGACACATCGATCGCGCTGCGGTCGATGCCGCTGGCGGGGCGCGCGGCCGGCTGCGCGTGGACGGGCACCAGCGCGGCGCAGAGAACGGCAGCCGCGAGCGCAGCCTGTATCGATCCGGGAAAGTTCACAAGGTCTCCTCGGCGGGCCGGTAAGTCGCGTTCGTTGAGGTCCGTCGCGCCGTGTCAGCGCAGGGCGTGACTGTAGCCGCCGACCGGGCCGCCAGCGCAGCCGGGTCCGCCGCGCGGCGCCACTGCGGAATCGTTCCGCGCAAAGACGAACGGCGCCCGCCGGCGCCGTCGATCACAGCGGGACCGGCGGTTGCCGGCCCTGCGCTCAGATCTCTTCGTACAGCGGCAAGGTCAGGAACTCCTCGAACTTGTCCTGCGTGCTCATCGTCGTGAAGATCTCGGCGGCGCGGTCGAACTTGCCGTCGAAGCCACCGGCCTTGATCTTCGCCAGCTCTTCGGGAACGAGCGCCATGACGAGCTCGGCGGTGACCTTGCGGCCGTCGTCGAGCACACCTTTCGGCGTGCGGATCCACTGCCACACCTGGCTGCGGCTGATCTCCGCGGTGGCGGCGTCTTCCATCAGGTTGTGGATCGGCACGCAGCCGTTGCCGGCGAGCCATGCGCCGAGGTAGTGGATGCCGACATTGATGTTCATGCGCAGGCCGGCCTCGGTGATCGGCGCCTCGGGCTGGAAGTTCAGCAGGTCGGCGGCGGTCACGCGCACCTCGGGCTTTTGCTTCTCGAACTGGTTCGGCCGGTCGCCGAGCACCGCGACGAATTCCTTCATGCTGGCCTCGACCAGGCCCGGGTGCGCGACCCAGCCGCCGTCGTAGCCGTCGGTCGCATCGCGACGCTTGTCGGCGATGATGCCGGCCATCGCCACTTCGTTGCGCACCGGGTCGTTCTTGATCGGGATCAGCGCGCTCATGCCGCCGATGGCGGGCGCGCCGCGCCGGTGGCAGATCTGCAGCAGCAGCAGCGCGTAGCTGCGCATGAACGGCGCGGTCATCGTGACCTTCGCGCGATCGGCGAGGCAGAAGTCTTTGTCGAGCTTGAACTTCTTGATGCACGAGAAGATGTAGTCCCAGCGGCCGGCGTTCAGGCCCGCGCTGTGCTCGCGCAGCTCGTACAGGATCTCGTCCATCTCGAAGGCGGCGAGGATCGTCTCCACCAGCACCGTCGCCTTGATCGTGCCCTGCGGCAGGCCGAGCTCGTTCTGCGTCATCACGAACACGTCGTTCCACAGGCGCGCTTCGAGGTGGCTTTCGAGCTTGGCGAGGTAGAAGTAGGGCCCGGCGCCGCGCGCGATCTGCTCCTTCGCGTTGTGGAACATGAACAGCGCGTAGTCGAAGATGCCGCCGCTGACGCGCCGGCCGTCGACCAGCACATGCTTCTCGTCGAGATGCCAGCCGCGCGGGCGCACCTGCAGCGTCGCAATCTTGTCGTTGAGCATGTAGCGCTTGCCGTTCTGCTCGAACGTCAGCGTGCGGCGGATCGCCTGGCCGAGGTTGATCTGGCCCTGGATCTGGTTCGACCACAACGGCGAATTGCTGTCCTCGAAGTCGGTCATGTACGAGTCGGCGCCGGAGTTGTAGGCGTTGATCACCATCTTCGCGTCGACCGGGCCGGTGATCTCGACGCGCCTGCAGTGCAGCGCCTGCGGCACCGGCGCGATGCGCCAGTCGCCGTCGCGGACGAACTTCGTCTCGGCCGGAAAGTCGGGGCGCTCGCCGGCATCGAGCCGCTTCGCGCGCTCGGCCCGCAGCGCGAGCAACTGGCGGCGGCGCGGCTCGAACTCGCGGTGCAGCTTCGCCACCAACTCGAGCGCCGGCAGCGTCAGGATCTGCTCGAAGCCCGGCAGGATGGGCGCATTGATCTGCATGCCATGGGGCAGGGTGAGGCTCATGGGGGTGTCTCCAGGCGGGGGTTCAATGGTCGAAAAACGAAAGCACATCGCGCAGGTTGGTGCCGGTGCGCGTGGGTGAAGTGTCGAGCTGTTCGAGCGGCAGGTTGAAGCGGTTCACCCACAGCGTCGTGTAGCCGTACCAGGTGGCGCCGATCGCGTCCCAGCAGTTGCTCGACACGAACAGGATGTCCTTCGCCGGAAGATTCATCGCCTGAGCGCCGAGCGCGTAGGTGGCCGGGTCGGTCTTGAACTTGCGCAGCGCATGCACGCTGATCACGTGCGCGAGCAGGCCCGAGAATCCGGCGCTCTTGACGGCCACGCCGAGCATCTCGGGGTCGCCGTTGCTCAGGATGCCGGCCGGAATGCCACGCGCCTTCAGTTCGCCGAGGACCTCGCGGTTCTCCGGGAAGCTGCTCAGGTGGCGGTATTGGTTCATCAGGCGGTCTTCGGCCGTCGCATCGAGTTCGAGTCCGAGGCGCTGCGCTGCGTAGCGAAGGCCGGCGCGGGTCAATTCCCAGAACGGCCGGTATTGGCCGCTCATCGAGGTCAACCGCGTGTAGTCGATCTGCTTGTCGCGCCACAGCACGCTCAGGCGCTCGCCGAAGCCGGGGAACAATTGCTCCGCCAGCAGCGAGACGCTGTAGACATCGAACAGCGTTCCGTACGCGTCGAAAAGCACCGCGCGAGGCACCGACACGGCAGGCGATTTGTCCATGCAACAAATTTATTCGATGTCCGAGGTGGCATTAAGTACGATAAATGCCGTGGATTCATGACCGGATCGCAGTGAATCATGGACAAGCTCAAACAGATCGAATCATTCGCCTCGGTCGCCACGCGAGGCAGCCTGACTGCGGCCGCCAGCGCCGAAGGTGTCGCGCCCGCGGTGATCGGCCGGCGCATCGATGCGCTCGAGCGGCGCCTCGGCGTGAAGCTGCTGGTGCGCACGACCCGCAGGATCAGCCTGACCCACGAAGGCAGCGCGTTCCTCGAAGACTGCCAGCGCCTGCTGCTGGACTGGGCGAATGCCGAGGCCAGCGTCAGCGCCGGCGGCGTGAAGGCCAGCGGCCACTTGCGAATCACCTCGCCGGCGGGCTTCGGTCGGCGCCACGTGGCGCCGCTGGTGCCGCGATTCCTGGCGCTTCATCCCGAAGTGAGCCTGTCGCTGAACCTGAGCGACCGGGTCGTCGACATCGTCAACGAAAGCTTCGACTGCGCGGTGCGCGTCGGCGACCTGCCCGACAGCAGCCTGGTCAGCGTGCGCTTGGCCGACAACCGACGCCTGTGCGTTGCCACGCCTGCCTACCTGAAGCGCGCCGGCACGCCGATGCACCCCGGCGAACTGGCACGCCACGAATGCCTGGCGCTGAGCAGCGACGCGAGCCAGACGCGCGGCTGGGCCTTCGACGTCGACGGTGCGGTGATCCACCTGCGCCCGCGCGGCCGGCTCGACTGCACCGATGGCCAGGTGCTGCACGCCTGGTGTTCGGCGGGCTTGGGGCTGGCCTGGCGCTCGGCCTGGGAGGTCGAGCACGAGGTGAACGCGGGCGAACTCGTCAGCGTGCTGGACGACTTCGCCGCGCCGCCGAACGGCATCTATGCGGTGTTCCCGCACGCCAAGCTGCTGGCACTGCGGGTGCGGCTGTGGATCGATTTCCTGAAGCACAGCTACGGCGACAGCGCGTACTGGAAGCGAGCACCTTCGACCGTGCGCACATGACGCTCGTCTGAAGGGAAAAGGCCCGCATCACGCGGGCCTTTCACGACGCAACCGCGAGGCGCGGCTGCGGCGCAGCGCAGCGGCTCTCAGGCGCTCAGGCATTCCTTCATGAACGCCTTGCGTGCGTCGCCCTTCGCGGCCTTGGCCTTGGGGTCGGCGTTGCAGGCCTTCATCTTGTCCTGCTGCGTGGTCTTCTTGGCCGACAGGCAGGTCTTCATGAAAGCCTTGCGTTCGTCGCCCTTCTTGTCGCTGGCGTCCTTGTTGCACGTCGCCATTTTGGATTGCTGCTTGCCCATCGGCGCGCTGGCGCCCATGGCCATGTTGGGCGCTTCCTTGTGGGTGGTCGCGAA
>JANMAW010000025.1:0-5306 GCA_031360005.1 Rhizobacter sp. | reverse complement strand
GGCCCGACACTGTGCGCGGTGGCCGGTCTGCATTAGAGTCGGCCCAAATCGAGCGCCCATCCATTCGTCGATCCTCACGGTTGACGATGACCGAGACGCCGTCACTGTCGTTGGGAAACCTGAATGCTGCCTTTCTTTGCGGATCTGGTGGGGCGCACCGATGAAGCGCGCCGTGATTTCGAGGCCAACCCGGTTGTGCTCGATGCCGTTGCACACGGCATGCCGATCGAACGCTACCGCAAGCTTCTGCTCGAGCTGTACCACGTGGTCTGGCACTTCAACCCGGTGTGCGCCGCGGCGGCCAGCCGCGTTCCCGACGCGCAGCGTGCGGTGCGCTATTTTCTCTACCAGCACATGCACGAGGAATCGGGGCATGAAAAGTGGGTGATGAACGACCTGGAAGCGGTCGGCGTGAACCCTGATCTGACACTCGCTCATGCACCCTCGCTGCCGACGCTGGCACTCAACGGGTACAACTACTGGGCCGCCGATCGCCGCCATCCGTGTTCTGTGCTCGGCATGATGTACGCGCTGGAGGTCATCGCGTCGGTCTACGGGGGGCCGTTCTCGACCGCGATCCGCGACTCGCTGCTGCTCGAAGGCGAACGCGGCGTGTCGTTCATCAGTTCGCACGCCACGATGGACGCCGAGCACATGGTCGGCCTGCGCAAAGTGCTCGACACCATCATCGATGCAGATGCGCGCGACGCGGTGGCCGAGTCGGTGACCTTCAATTTCTTCTACTTCACGCGCGTGTTCGAGGCCCTATGAAACCGGATCCGGACAGTGCGCTGACCACGATGATGTCGCGCCGGTACAAATACATCCGGCTCGAATGGAGCGAAGAGCTTGCCGCGCTGCGTCTGCGAACCTGCGTGAAGCCGATCCAGTGCTATAGCCTGGCCGCGATGGCCGAGCTGCAGCGGGTCTTCACCGACATTTCCGAGAGCGCCGGCCTCGTGAAGCATTACGTGATGAGCTCGGACGTGCCCGGCGTCTTCAACTTCGGCGGCGACCTCTCGCTGTTCGTGCTGTTGATTCGCGCGCGCGATGTCGAATCGCTGCGGATGTATGGGCGGCGCTGCGTCGACCTCGTGTGGTGGATGGAGAACGCGTCGCACCTGGGCGTTCACACGACGGTGCTGGTGCAGGGCGACACGCTCGGCGGCGGCCTCGAATCGGTCATGCCCTTCCACAAGGTGATCTTCGAACGCAGCGCCCAGGCGGGCTTTCCGGAAGTGCTGTTCAACCTGTTCCCCGGCATGGGTGCGTGGAATTTCACGATTCGCAAGGCCGGGTTCTCGGTCGCCAACGAGATGATTCTTTCAGGCCGCCTGTACACCGCCGACCAGCTCTTCCGACGCCATCTGGTCGATCTGGTGGTCGAAGACGGCGCCGGCGAAGCGGCGATGGATGCATTGGTGCGATCGGTCAACCCGCGGCTGCGCGGCACGCTCGCGGCGCTCGAGGCGCGCCGCCTTGCGTCGCCGATCACCTACGAATCGCTGATCGAGATCGTCGACCAGTGGACCGAGACCGCGATGACGCTGACCGATCGAGATCTGCGCCTGATGGAGCGACTCGCGCGGGCGCAGGTGCGCAAGGCCGGCGGCGCACCGGAAGGCACCGTGGAGGAGCTCAAGCGCATGGAGCTGGACACCGCGTGGAGCGAAGAACGCACCGGTGTCACCGAGTGGGCCGCATTCGCCTGAAACCGGCGACCGACGCGGCTCACAGCCAGGTCTTCAACAGCTCCAGCATTTGCTCGCGGGTGTACGGCTTGGAGAGGTGGGCGTCCATGCCGGCGTCACGCGAGCGCACCGCGTCTTCCTCGAACGCATCGGCGGTAAGCGCAAGCACCGGCAGCCGGGGCAGGCCCAGCCGGGCTTCGCGCTTGCGGATCTCACGCGTTGCCGCATAGCCGTCCATCACCGGCATCTGGCAGTCCATCAGCACCACGTCCACGCCGTGCTTGGCAAGCTGCTCCAGGGCCTGCATGCCGTCGGACGCCTCGATGACGTTCAATCCGATCGACTGCAACACCTCGCGCGCGATCATGCGATTGACGTCGTTGTCTTCGACGAGCAGTGCCCTGCCGACCAGACTGGAAACGCCCTCCATTCCCCCCAGCATCGAATCGGGTGGCGCGGCATGAACGGATGACGGATCGCGCCGCAGCGCCAGCGCAAACCGGAACCGGGAGCCGAACCCCCGCCGGCTCTTCACCTCGATCCGGCCGCCCATCGCTTCGACGATGCGCTGACTGATGGTCAAGCCCAGCCCGGTACCGCCGCGGCGCCGGCTGCGTGTGCCATCGACCTGGTGAAACGGCTGAAAGAGCCCGGCAATGGCATCGGCCTCGATGCCGATGCCCGAGTCGCGAACTTCGAAGACCACGCCGACGCGCCCGTTCGCAGCCGGCTGCGGGCTCAGGCACAGCAGAACCTCACCTTGCTCGGTGAACTTGATCGCATTGCCGACAAGATTGAGCAGCACCTGCTTCAAACGCTGAGCGTCTGCGATGACCCAATTCTCGACCTCCGGGGCGAGGTCGAGAGTCAGCTGAAGGCCCTTGGCTTCGGCATTGCCGCGGAACAGCGCCACCACCGACGTTGCCAACGCATGCAGCGACAGCGGCGCATCGATCAGCGTGAGCTTGCCGGCTTCGATCTTCGAATGATCCAGCACGTCGTTCAGAATCGCCATCAGCGATGCGCCCGACGACGACGCAGTGCGCACCAGCCGCCGCTGGTCGGGGTCGAGTTTCGAGCGCCGAAGCAACTCGAGGGCGCCCAGCACGCCGTTCATCGGCGTGCGGATCTCGTGACTCATCGTCGCGAGGAACTGCGACTTGGCCATGTTGGCGGCTTCTGCGGCTTCCTTGGCACGCTGCAACGAGGTGTTCGCGTCATCGACTTCCTGACTGTGGCGGATCGCCCGCGTCGCAGTGGCCGCAAATTCGCGTGAGGCCCGGTACAAGGTCAAGCCGAAGATCGCCGCAAGGACTGCCAGCGGCAACGAACGCACCGCGCCGCCGAAAAGGCTCACGACCATCAGCGCGCCCATCTGGATGCCCGCCAGAATGGCAAACGAGCGGCCGACCAGCGTCATGAAGAATGCCGCCACGGTGATCGAACCGAAGACCATGCTGACGTAGGTCGTCGCCATCGTGCCGCCGAGCGACGGGTAGATGCCCAAGGTGGCGACCGCCCACATCAACCCTGCGAGTGCGGCGTTGCCCTCGAGTTCGAGTTGCAGGCGATGCAGCCTGTCTTCGGTCAGTTCGCCGGGCTTGCCGTAGCGCCAGGAAATCAGCAGGCGCCACGCGGCCACCATCAGACCGACCACCCCGGCAGCAACGGCGGGCCGCGGGCGGCCGCTGACGATCCCCATTGCGACGATGACGCCGACGGCCGCAATCTGCATCAGCAAGCTGCGCGCGGAATTGCGCAGTGCCAGCTGCATCAATTCGCGCCGCAACCCGGCTTCGGTGGACAGCTCAGCGTTCATGGCCTACGAACATCGCGTCACCTCCTGCGGCGGCGCGGATCCGAGTCGCCGCACCGCCATGGCTGCGGCTGGTTGCAGTGCCGCAGGTCGACGGCGCCGGGCAACGCCGTTTCGAGCCGAGTGCCCGCGCGATCAGGCCAGCCGCCCGTGGCACTGCTTGTATTTCTTGCCGCTGCCGCAAGGGCACGGATCGTTGCGCCCGACCTTGCGAACCTGGTCGACGAGCGTGGCCACATCCGACTCTTCCGACACGCTGCCGTCGTCGTTCGGGTGCGTGTAGGTGACATTGCTGATGCGCTCGGCGCGCTCCTCGATCGCCTCGGCGGCCTGCGCCACTTCTTCCTGCGACTGGATGCGCACGGTCATCAGCACGCGGGTCACATCCATCTTGACCACGTCGAGCAGTTGCGAGAACAGCTCGAAGGCTTCGCGCTTGTATTCCTGCTTCGGGTTCTTCTGCGCATAGCCGCGCAAATGGATGCCCTGGCGCAGGTAGTCGAGCGCGGCCAGGTGCTCGCGCCAGTGCGAGTCGATCGACTGCAGCAGGATCATCCGCATGAACGGTGTGAACTGCTCCAGCCCGACCCGCTCGACCTTCGCGTTGAAGGCCTCGTCCGCGGCCTTGATCACCTTTACCGCCACATCTTCGTCGGTGATGGAAGCGCTCGAGTCGACCTCGGCGGCCAGCGGCACATCGGTGTGCCATTCCTCGCGCAGCACTTTCTCGAGACCGGCCAGATCCCACTGTTCCTCGACGCTGTCGGCGGGCACGAAGGTGCGCACCACGTCGGTCATCGTGCTCTCGCGCAGGTTCGCGATCTGCGCCGCCAGGCTCTGCGCTTCGAGGATGTCGTTGCGCTGCTGGTAGATCACCTTGCGCTGATCGTTGCTCACGTCGTCGTATTCGAGCAATTGCTTGCGCACGTCGAAGTTGCGCGCCTCGACCTTGCGCTGCGCGCTTTCGATGCTGCGCGTGACGATCCCGGCCTCGATCGCCTCGCCGTCGGGCATCTTCAGCCGCTCCATGATCGCGCGCACCCGATCGCCGGCGAAGATGCGCATCAGCGAGTCGTCGAGCGACAGGTAGAAACGCGAGGAACCCGGGTCACCCTGGCGGCCCGAGCGGCCGCGCAACTGGTTGTCGATGCGGCGTGACTCGTGGCGTTCCGTCGCGATGATGCGCAGGCCGCCCTGGGCCTTCACATTGTCGTGCAGTCCCTGCCACTCGTCATGCAGTTGCCGGGCACGCGCGGCCTTGTCGGCATCCGGGACCGAATCGTCGGCGTCGATCACCTTGATCTGATTCTCGACGTTGCCGCCGAGCACGATGTCGGTGCCGCGGCCGGCCATGTTGGTGGCAATCGTGATCACGCCCGGCCGCCCGGCCTGCGCGACGATCTCGGCCTCGCGGGCGTGCTGCTTCGCGTTGAGCACGTTGTGCGGCAGCTTGGCTTTCTGCAGCAGGCCCGAGATCAGCTCCGAGTTCTCGATCGAGGTTGTTCCGACCAGCACCGGCTGGCCGCGCTCGTGGCACTCGCGGATGTCGTGCGTGACGGCCTCGAACTTCTCGCGGCTGGTCTTGTAGACGAGGTCGAGCTCGTCCTTGCGCACGGTCGGCTTGTTCGGCGGGATCACCACGGTCTCGAGGCCGTAGATCTCCTGGAACTCGTAGGCCTCGGTGTCGGCCGTGCCGGTCATCCCCGACAGCTTGCCGTACATGCGGAAGTAGTTCTGGAACGTGATCGACGCAAGGGTCTGGTTCTCGCTCTGGATCTGCACGCCCTCCTTCGCTTCGA
>JANMAW010000520.1:0-1936 GCA_031360005.1 Rhizobacter sp. | reverse complement strand
GGCGTCGTCCATCGCTTCCTTGGTCTTGCGGGCGTCGTGGAAGGCCATGCCGGTGCCTGCGGGGATCAGGCGACCGACGATGACGTTTTCCTTCAGGCCACGCAACTCGTCGCGCTTGCCCATGATGGCAGCCTCGGTGAGAACGCGCGTGGTCTCCTGGAACGAGGCCGCCGAGATGAAGCTGTCGGTCGACAGCGACGCCTTGGTGATGCCCAGCAGCACATCGCTGTGCGTCGCCGGCAGCTTGCCTTCGGCCAGGGCCTTGTCGTTCTTGCCCAGCAGCTCCGAACGCTCAACCTGCTCGCCCAGGATGTAGCTGGTGTCGCCCGGGTTCGTGATCTGCACGCGGCGCAGCATCTGGCGCACGATCACCTCGATGTGCTTGTCGTTGATCTTCACGCCCTGCAGCCGGTAAACGTCCTGCACCTCGTCGACGATGTAGCGCGCCAGCTCCTCGATGCCCAGCAGACGCAGGATGTCCTGCGGATCGGCCGGGCCGTCGACGATCGATTCGCCCTTGTTGACCACCTGGCCTTCGTGCACCACGATGTTCTTTTCCTTGGGCACCAGCTCCTCATAGACGGTGCCTTCGGGGTCGGTGATCTGCAGGCGGACCTTGCCCTTGGTTTCCTTGCCGAACGACACCGTGCCGGTCATCTCGGCGAGCGTGCCCTTGTCCTTCGGGGTGCGCGCTTCGAACAGCTCCGCCACCCGCGGCAGGCCGCCGGTGATGTCGCGGGTCTTCTGGCCTTCGACCGGAATGCGCGCCAGCACCTCGCCCGGCGACAGGTCCTGGCCGTCGCGGATCTGCACCAGCGAGCCGACCTGGAAAGCGATCGTCACCGAGTGGTCGGTGCCGGGGATCTTCACTTCGTTGCCGGCGGCGTCGAGCAGCTTGACCTGGGGCCGGATCACCTTGATCGCGCCGCGCCGTTTCGGGTCGATCACCACCAGCGTCGACAGGCCGGTGACTTCGTCGAGCTGCTTGGCCACCGTCACGCCTTCTTCGACGTTCTCGAACTTCGCCTTGCCGGCGAACTCGGTGATGACCGGGCGTGTCAGCGGATCCCAGTTGGCCAGCACCGTGCCGGCCTTGACCTGCTGGTCGGCCTTGATGCTGAGCAGCGCGCCGTAAGGCACCTTGTGGCGCTCGCGCTCACGGCTGTGCTGGTCGGAGATGACGATCTCGCCGGAACGCGAAATCACCACCAGTTCGCCCTTGCCGTTGGTCACGTAGCGCATCGTCGCGTTGAAGCCGACGCGGCCATCGGATTTCGCGTCCACGCTCGAAGCCACCGCGGCACGCGACGCTGCACCACCGATGTGGAACGTACGCATCGTCAACTGCGTGCCCGGTTCGCCGATCGACTGGGCCGCGATCACACCGATCGCCTCGCCGACGTTGATCAGCCCGCCGCGGCCCAGATCGCGGCCGTAGCACTTGGCACAGATGCCGAAACGCGTGCTGCAGGTCAGCGCGGTGCGGACCTTGACCTCGTCGACGCCGGCAACCTCCAGCGTGTCGAGCACGTCTTCGTCGAGCATCTCACCGGCATCCAGAAGCGTTTGCTGCGTCTCCGGGTGCTGGACCTCGATCGCGGTCACGCGGCCGAGGATGCGGTCGCGCAGCGATTCGATCACTTCGCCGCCTTCAACCAACGCACGCATGTTCATGCCGTTGTGCGTGCCGCAATCGCTCTCGATCACGACCAGATCCTGCGTCACATCGACCAGGCGGCGCGTCAGGTAACCCGAGTTCGCGGTCTTCAGCGCCGTGTCCGCCAGGCCCTTGCGGGCGCCGTGGGTCGAGATGAAGTACTGCAGGACGTTCAGGCCTTCGCGGAAGTTCGCGGTGATCGGGGTCTCGATGATCGAGCCGTCGGGCTTGGCCATCAGGCCCCGCATCCCGGCGAGCTGGCGAATCTGCGCGGCCGAA
>JANMAW010000515.1:0-2784 GCA_031360005.1 Rhizobacter sp. | reverse complement strand
CCCATCACCGAGTTGATCGTGTTGATCAGCGACACCGCATCGGCGCCGCCGCGGTGCGCCGCGAGTGCTGGCGGCCTGATGTCGGCGACGTTCGGCGTGAGCTTCACGATGACCGGCAGCTTCGTGTACTGCTTGCACCAGCGCGTCACCATCTCGATGTACTCGGGCACCTGCCCGACCGCCGAGCCCATGCCGCGCTCGCTCATCCCGTGCGGGCAGCCGAAGTTCAGCTCGATGCCGTCGCAGCCGGTGTCTTCGACGCGCGGCAGGATCGCGCGCCAGGCCTGCTCTTCGCACGGCACCATGATCGACACGACCAGCGCGCGGTCCGGCCAGTTGCGCTTGACGCGCGTGATCTCCTCGAGATTCGTCTCCAGCGGGCGGTCGGTGATCAGCTCGATGTTGTTGAAGCCGATCAGCTGGCGGTCGTGCGAATACAGCGCCGCATAGCGCGGTCCGTTGACGTTGACGATCGGCGGTCCGGCCTCGCCGAGCGTCTTCCAGACGACGCCGCCCCAGCCGGCCTCGAACGCGCGCACGACGTTGACTTCCTTGTCGGTCGGCGGCGCGGAGGCGAGCCAGAACGGGTTCGGGCTCCTGATGCCGGCGAAGGTGGTGCTCAGATCGGCCATCGTGATGTTCCGGTGGGCTGCAAAGCGTCGGCGCGGTGGGCGCGCCGGGTCAGGCGGCGACGCGACGAACGCGCCCGAAGACGGCGCCATTGCGTGCGACGCCGAGCGCACGGTCGATCGAATGCGCGGCGATCTTGCCGTGCTCGACCGCCTCGACCGTCAGGTCGCGACCGCCCCAGCTGCAGTCGCCGCCGGCCCAGACATTGGCGAGCGAGGTGCGGCCTACCTCGGTGACGTCGATCCGGCCGCCGCGCAGTTCGACGGTCGCGAGCAGCGGGTCGGCCAGCACCAGCGTCTGGCCGATTGCCTTCAGCACGGTATCGGCTTCGATGCGCCATGGCTCGCCGGTCGGCTCGAGCCTGCCGTCGACGTCGCGGACACTCACGAAGGTGGCGGCTTCGACGTGGCCCGCGATCGTGTCTAACGCCTTCAGCACGCTCCAGGTGCGGATCGTCACGCCGTTCAGGCGCGCCCAGTCCTGCTCGTACTTCGAGGCCGGCATGCGTTGCTCATCGCGCCGGTAGACGATCGTCACCTGCTCGGCGCCGAGCTTGCGCGACTGCACCGCCGCGTCGACCGCCGTCATCCCGCCGCCGATCACGACGACGCGGCGGCCCACCGGCACGGCCGCGTAGTCGCCCGCCTGGCGTAGCCCGGCGATGAATTCGACGGCGTTGCCGACACCTGCAGTCGACTCGTCGGCGAGACCGAGCGCGTTGACGCCGCGCAGGCCGATGCCGAGGAACACCGCGTCGAACTGCCGGCTCAGGTCGGACAGCAGAATCTGCTCGCCCAGCGCCTGCCCGTGGCGCATCTCGATGCCGCCGATCGAGAGCAGCCAGGCGATCTCCTTCTGCGCGAAATCGTCGACGGTCTTGTAGGTCGCCAGGCCGTATTCGTTCAGCCCGCCCGGCTTCGCCCTGGCCTCGAACACGGTCACGTCATGGCCGAGCAGCGCGGCGCGGTGCGCGCACGCGAGGCCCGCCGGCCCCGCGCCGACGACCGCGATGCGCTTGCCGGTGGGCGCAGCGCGCGTGAACAGGGACTTGCCCGAGGCGTCATAAACGTGGTCGGTCGCGTGCCGTTGCAGCAGCCCGATCTCGACCGGCTTGTCTTCATTGGTGTTGCGCACGCAGGCCTGCTCGCACAGCACCTCGGTCGGGCAGACGCGCGCGCAGATCCCGCCGAAGACGTTGGCTTCGAGGATCGCCCGCGCCGCGCCGCGCACGTTGTCTTCGCTGATGCGCCGGATGAACGACGGGATGTCGATGCCGGTCGGGCAGGCGTCGACGCAGGGCGCATCGAAGCAGTAGTAGCAGCGCTCGGCCTCGATCAGCGCCTGCACGGAGGTGAGGGGAGGGTGGGCGTCGCTGAAGTTGTCGGTGTACTGGCAGGCCGGGAGGCGGCCTGCGCTGATGTCGGGCACGGGCATCGACGAATCTCCGGATCAGGCTGCACGCGCAACGGCCTGTGGAACATGCAGGCCCGCCTGCCGCTTCAGCGCATCGAACACCGGCGCGAACGCCGGCCGCTTCACGTAGCGGCCCGCGCCGCGCTCGGCGCGCAGGTCGCCGTCGATCCAGACGATCCGGCCCTGCGACAACGTGAGCTTCGCCAGCCCGGTCACCGTGCGGCCTTCGAACACGTTGTAGCCGACCTTCGAGAGGGTGCCGGCGGTCGTGATCGTCTTCGTCGCTTGCGGATCCCAGACCACCAGATCGGCATCGCTGCCCGCCGCGATCGCGCCCTTGCGCGGGTACAGGTTGAAGATCTGCGCCGCGTTGGTCGAGGTCACGCGGACGAACTCGTTCGGCGTCAGCCGGCCGGTGTTGACGCCGGCGTCCCACAGCACCGACATGCGGTCCTCGACACCTGCGCAGCCGTTCGGAATCTTGCTGAAGTCGTTTCGCCCCATGCCCTTCTGATCGCCGCAGAACGCGCAGTGGTCGGTCGCGGTGGTGTGCAGATGGCCGGCGGCGAGTGCGCCCCACAATGCATCCTGGTGGTGCTTGGCGCGGAACGGCGGGCTCATCACGTGGGCCGCGGCGATGTTCCAGTCGGGGTTGCGGTAGACCGACTCGTCGATCGTCAGGTGCCCGGCGAGCGCCTCGCCGTAGACGCGCTGGCCGTGGCTGCGCGCGCGGATGATCGC
>JANMAW010000510.1:0-7888 GCA_031360005.1 Rhizobacter sp. | reverse complement strand
AGCTCGGCCTGCGCGTGCCGGTGCTGCCCGACGGCGCGTTCTACGCCTGGGCCGATTGCTCGGCGCACAGCCCGAGCAGCTGGGACTTCTGCTTCGACATGATGCGCCGCGCCCACGTCGCGATCACGCCGGGCCGCGATTTCGGACGCCATGGCAGCGAGCGTTTCGTGCGCCTGTCGTATGCGAGTTCGATGACGCAGCTGCAAGAGGCGGTCGCGCGGCTGCGGCGCGTTCTGTGAGCCATTCAGCATTGCGGACCGCGGCTGTGGCGGCGAGCCTGAAAACCTCGAGCCGATGTCGGCGCAATCGTGAGCGTATGTGACGAACCGCCGTCTGCGCCTTCTTTTTGTGCCTTCGTCCCGGGCGCGCTCGGCTAAGCTGGCGCTGTGACGACGCTGAACCCCTCACCGGTGCCCGTACCGAACGACTCGGAGCCCGGCCCCGCGCCGAGCCTGCCTGCCGACTCGGAGCCCGGCCCCACGCCGAGCCTGCCTGCCGACTCGGAGCCCGCCCCCGCGCCGAGCCTGCCTGCCGACGCGGTGGCGTGGAATGAAACCGACATGCTCGCGCTGCGCGGCGCATCGCCGACCTTTTCGGATACCGCGCCGGTGCAGACCGACGAACGCGGCAACACGATCGGCCACATCGGCCGCTACGCGCTGAAGCATCTGCTTGGCGAAGGCGGCGTCGGCACGGTCTACGCCGCGCACGACCCGCTACTGTCGCGGCTGATCGCCGTCAAGACGCTCCTCGTCGAGATCGAAGAAGCCGAGCGCGAGTCGTTCAACGCCCTGTTCCTGAACGAAGCGCGTGCCGCCGCCGGGCTGAGCCATCCGCACATCGTGACGGTCTTCGATGCCGGCATCAGCGATGACCGCGCGTACATCGCGATGGAACTGCTCAAGGGCCGCGACCGGCGCCAACTGCGCCAGCTGGGCTGGCGCACCACACCGGCGCAGGCGGCGCTGATCGTGCGCCGCGTCGCCGACGCCCTCGCCTATGCCCACAGCAAGGGCGTGGTCCACCGCGACGTGAAGCCGGCCAACATCTTCATGGTCGGCCGGTCCCAGCCCAAGGTGCTGGACTTCGGCATTGCCCGCATCGCGCACCGGCACGACTCCGAAAGCCCGGCCGGCGACATCGCGGCCGGCTCGCCGTACTACATGGCGCCCGAACAGGCGCGCCGCGAGCCGGTGGACCGGCGCGCCGATGTGTTCTCGCTCGGCGTCGTGCTGTACGAGCTGCTCACCGATGTGCGACCGTTCGGCGGTGCCACGGTCGACGCGATCACCGCCTCGGTGCTCACGCACGAGCCGCCGCTGGCCAACATGGTCGCCGCCTCGGTGCCGGAAGCGCTCGCGCTGATCACCGCGAAGGCGATGGCAAAGAGACCCGAAGACCGCTTTCGCTCGGCGCGCGCTTTCTCGCGCGAGCTGCGCCAGTGGCTCGATGAAAACAACGTCGCGGCCAACGGCGATGCGAAAGCCGCGATCGATCGCAAGCCGAAGCTGTGGTGGCTCGCTGCCGCGACCTTGGGCACGCTGGTGATCGGTGGCTTGGTCTGGACCATGCTGGTACCGCGGCGCGCCGCAGCGCCGGCCGCCAGCCTCGCAGCCGCGATCCCGTCGACACCGCCACCTGCCGCGGCGGCCGACCTCGCAGAACCGGTGGTGGCCACGGCGATGGCAGCCGCGCCGCCGCAGCCTCAGACCGCAGCGCCGGCGCAAGACCCCGGCACGAGCCGCAACGAATCGGACGGAGCAGCGCGGGAAACGCGCGCGCGCGATTTCCGGCTCGCCGCGCCGGCCGCTATCGCGCCGCCCGGCCTGGTGCGCATCGCGGTCAGCCCCTGGGGCGAGGTCGAGATCGATGGCAAACGCGCCGGCACCTCGCCGCCGCTGACCGAGCTGCGCCTGTCTCAGGGCAAGCACAGGATCGTCATCCGCAACACCGACCTGCCGCCGTACAACACGGTGTTGAACGTCACTGCCGATCAACCCGTCACTGTCAAGCACAGGTTCTGAACATGCCAGCTCGCCGGCCCTCGACCCTCGCCCTCGCGCTGCTGCTCAACGCCTGCACGCTGGCGCCGCCCGCCGCGCCGGGCTTGATGGACCTGACCGAGCGCCCTGCCGAGAAGGCCTTGCTGGATGGCATGCGCGCCTACGAGGACGCCCAGTACGCCCCCGCCGAGAAGCTGCTGACACAGGCAGTCAGGAGCGGCCTCGCGTCGCCGCGCGATCGCGCGGTGGCGCACAAGCACCTCGCATTCATTTACTGCACCAGCGGCCGGATCGCCGCCTGCGAGGCCCAATTCCGTGCTGCCCGCGCCGACGATCCGGCTTTCTCGCTGAGCAAGTCCGAGGCCGGCCACCCGCAGTGGGGACCGGTGTACCAGCGCCTGCGGCAATAATCGCCGCTTGCCTGCCGCGTCGGTGCCGCCGATGCGTACCGCGTTCGCCGACCCGCTGCCGATGCCCGATCAAGCCGCAACTCCCTACCGCTTTCAATTCCGCGTCTACTGGGAAGACACCGACGCCGGCGGCGTGGTCTTCTACGCCAACTACCTGAAGTTCTTCGAACGCGCCCGCACCGAATGGCTGCGCTCGCTCGGCCACGAGCAGGAACGCCTGCGCATCGAAACCGGTGCGGTCTTCATCGTCACCGACACTGCGGTGCGCTACCTGCGCCCGGCACGGCTCGATGACCTGCTCGCGGTGACGGTGCGCGTCGCGCACGCCGGTCGCGCGCGGATGACGATCGCGCAGCAGGCATGGCGCCAAACACCGCAAGGTGAAGAACTGCTGGCCGAAGGGACGATCCGCATCGGCTGCGTCGACGCCGGAACTTTCCGGGCGCAGCGCATTCCGATTTCGATCCTCGAATCTCCCGAACCCAGCCTTCTGGCGCCTACCGCATCGAGCCGCACCGGATGAACCAGGACCTTTCGATCTTCACCCTCGTCACGCAAGCGAGCTTCGTCGTGCAACTCGTGATGGCCGGGCTGATGATCGCCTCGCTCGCGAGCTGGACCGTGATCTTCGGCAAGCTGTTCGGGCTCAAACGGTTGCGCACTGCGAACGAAGAGTTCGAACGCGACTTCTGGGCCGGCAAGAGCCTCAACGAGCTCTACGCCGACGCCGTCAAACGCACCGACGGCTCGCCGATGCAGCGCATCTTCGCGTCGGGAATGCGTGAATTCATGAAGCTGCGCGAGCGCCGCGTCGACGACACCGGCACGCTGCTCGACGGCGCCCGCCGCGCGATGCGTGCGAGCTTCCAGCGCGAGCTCGACACGATCGAGGCGAACCTGTCGTTCCTCGCCACCGTCGGTTCGGTGTCGCCCTACGTCGGACTGTTCGGCACCGTGTGGGGCATCATGCACGCGTTCGTCGGCCTGGCGAACATGACCCAGGTGACGCTCGCGACCGTCGCGCCGGGCATCGCCGAAGCGCTCGTCGCCACCGCGATCGGCCTGTTCGCGGCGATCCCGGCGGTGATCGCCTACAACCGCTTCGCGCGCGACATCGACCGCACCGCGATCCAGCTCGAGACCTTCATCGAAGAGTTCTCGAACATCCTGCAGCGCAATGCCGGAACCCCGGCGGGTGCGCCGGCCGCCGCGGCGAACTGACATGCCCGCCGTCAGCCACCGCGGCGGGTCGCGCCGCCGCACCATCAACGAGATCAACATGGTGCCGTTCATCGACGTGATGCTGGTGCTGCTGATCATCTTCATGGTCACCGCGCCGCTGATCACGACCGGCCTCGTCGACCTGCCGAGTGTCGGCAAGAGCCGGCAGCGGCCCGAGCATGTGGTCGAGGTCGTGGTCGGCGGCGACGAAAAGCTGCGGCTGCGCGTCGACGGCAAGGACGTCGAGTCGGTCGCGCTGCGCGATGTCGCGGCGCGGGTCACCGCACTGCAGGGCGGCAACGCCAACGTGCCGGTCGTGATCTCGGCCGATCGCAACGTCAAGTACGACACGGTTGTGAAGGTGATGGACGCCCTGCAGCGCACCGGCGTGCAGCGCGTCGGCCTGGCGGTCAAGAATGCCGGCAACTGAGTCGCGCCGATGAACACCACGACACTCGGCCGCGACCCGTTCATGCCGCACCCGCCGCATGGCCGCGGGCCGGCACTGGCACTTGCGCTGCTGGCCCATCTGCTGCTCATCGCCGCGCTGGCCTTCGGCGTGCATTGGCGAAGCTCGCAGCCGGCGACGATGGCGGCCGAGTTGTGGTCGGCGGTACCGCAGGCCGCGACGCCGCGTGCGGCCGAGACGCCGGCCGAAGTTGCGAAGCCGCAGCCCGCGGCCCGGCGCGCCGAACCGGTGGTGCCCGCGACACCGCGCAGCTCATCGCTGCCCGACCCGCAGATCGCGATCGAGCAAGCGAAGCGCGATGAAGCGAAACGTGTGCAGTCCGCGAAGGATCAGCAGAAGAAGGCCCAACGCGCGGAAGCCGAACGCGAGGAAGCGGAACGCGAGAAACAACGCGTGAAGGAAGCGTTGGCGCAGAAGAAGTTGGCCGCCGACAAGCTCAAGGTCGAGCGCGAACGGGTCGAGAAAGTCGAGCGCGAGAATGCCGACAAGGCCGAGAAGGCCGACGCCGCGACGCTCGCCGCGGCACGTGAAGCGAATCTGAAACGCATGCTCGGCCAAGCTGGTGCGACCGGTGCCCCGGCCGACGCCGGCACGGCGGCGCGCAGCAGCGGCCCGTCGGCCAGCTACGCCGGTCGAATCATGGCGCGGATCAAGCCGAACATCGTTTTCAGCGAAGCGGTCGGCGGCAATCCGCTGGCCACCGTCGAAGTGAAGCTCGCGCCCGACGGCACCATCGTCGCGAAGCGCCTGGTGAAGAGCAGCGGCGTCAAGTCATGGGACGACGCAGTGCTGCGCGCGATCGAGCGCACCGAGGTGCTGCCGCGCGACGTCGATGGTCGGGTTCCCCCGCCCTTCCAGATCGACTTCCGACTGCGCGATTAAGGCTCGACCACCCGGCGCGCCCTCATCGATGTCGCGCCACGAAGGCGCGGTCGATCCGGTCCTTCCACCTCCAGACCCAGCGCCCTTCGGCCGACCACCGGCCCCAGGATGCGATCGCGCGGCGATCGCCGCATGACAGCAGGTCGATGGCCGGGCGCCGCGGCACATGCTGCTGCAACTCGCCGCCCGCCAGGAAGCGGCGCAGGTTGAACGCCAACAGCGCCCCGGCCCGAACCGCGTAGACACCGTTGCGCGGCTCCGCTTCGTCGCTGCGCGAAGTGGCGTCACCGGCGGCGAAGACTTCCACGTGCGAGCGGCTTTGCAGTGTCGCGCCGATGCTGATGAAGCCCTGCTCATCGAGCGCGAGGCCGCTTTCGGCAAGCCAGCTCGGCGCACTCGCACCGATCGCCAGCAGCGGCACGTCGCAGGCCAGCCGAGCACCGCTGCCGAGAATCAGATGGCCGGCAGCGATCTCGCGGCAGCCGTCTTCGAACAGCGTGACGCCGCTGCGCTTCAGCGCACGCAGTGCGCGCGCGCGCACCTGCCGCGGGTAGCTCGGCAGCGGCGGCGTGCCACCGGTCACCAGGCTGACGACGGCACGCTCGCCGAGCCGGTGTTGCAGCGCAAGGGAGAGCTCGACGCCCGTCGCACCGGCGCCGACCACGACCATCCGCAGCACGCGGCGCTGCGCCAGTTCAAGCAGCGGCTGCAGCAGTCGCACGAAGTGCTCGATCGGCCGCACGAACAACGCATGCTCGCGCGCGCCGGGAATCCGGTCGCGGTCCATCACCGCGCTGGTGTCGACGCTGATCGCGTCGTAGCCCAGCACACGTCCGTCGGCGAGGGTGAGGCTGCGCGCTGCGGCGCGGAGATGCGTCGCCGCCTGCATGATGAACTCGGCACCGGCGCGCGCAGCCAGCGGCGCCAGCGCGACGGCAGCGTCGGCCGGCGCGTAGTGCCCGGCAACGACCCCGGGCACCATGCCCGAGCAGACGACATCGGCGAACGGCACTACGAGCGTGACCCGCACCGCTGGCAGCCGCTCGCGCGCCAGCGCCTGCAGCACGTGCAGGTGGGCGTGGCCTCCGCCGAGGAGGACGAGGTGCTTCATGAGTCTGCGAGCAGGACGAGGGGCTTCGAGGGGAAAAGCGCCGCAGCGGCGAGGCCCTGGCGGCGCGAGAAAGAACCTTGTCGACGAGGCATGTTGGCGTCAGCTGAAGCGGCAGGCCCGGCGCAGTGTATCGGGCCGCGGCGCCGCTCCGGCCGCAGAGCCAGGCGCGCAGCGGCGGCATCCGGACCGGCTCGATCAACCAGCCCCGCGGCCCCGATGCAACACGCCGCCGAGCCGAAAGGCCTCGCGGCCCGCGTGCTGCGTGCTGCGTGCTGCGTGCCGCGATGCTGCAAGCATCAGTCGTTCGACACGACCACCGCTTCGATCCATGACTCCCGCAGCGCCGTGGCGAGCCAGGCGGCGAAGTCGAATCCCTCGCCCGCGTTGTCGAGCGCCGCGGCGAGGCTGACGCCGTCGAGCAGATCCTGGGTCCACCCCGCGCTCCGCAAGTCGAAGCGGTGAGCCACGGCACGCCAGCCCTTGCGCGCGACCAGCACCGACTCGCCGAGCTGTGCCGCGATCGCCTCGCGCACGGCATCGAACGCACGCTCGGCTTCGATGCCCTCGAGCTGGTGCGCGCGGTAGATGCTCGCGATCGGCCAGGCCGAGCGCAGCAGCGCGACACCGGGCATCAGCTGGATGCGCAACCGTGAAGGATCGGCGGCTTCGAGCAGCGCGAGCGACGCCGCATCGAGCGGCGCCTCGGCGGCGCGTTCGTTGCGGTGCAGCGCAAGGTCGAGGCGCGCGCAGTCGCCGAGGTAGGGCCAGTTGGCCATCGCGGTGTGCGCTTCGAGCCACGCCGGGAAGCCGCCGCCCCACTCACCCAGGTCGCCGCGCAGCGGCGGGTGCGCGCGCCAGAACTCGCACGCGAGGTGTGTGAAGTCCGATTCGCCGACCATTGCCTGCACGGTCGAGAACACCGACGCGAGCGCGCGATCGGCGATCGCCTCGGCATTCGAGCGGTAGGCCTGCAGGCCACGCGCGGCGCGCTCGCCGGTTTCGCGCAGGGCAAGCATTTGCGGGCAAGCGTTGCCGGTCGTCAGGGCGACCAGCAACGCCTGCTGGCGCCGCGCCTCGTTCACTGCGCCGCCGGCACCACGGCGGCCGTCAGCGCGGCGGCATGCCGTGCCTCGCCGAGCAGCACCTCGAACGCCGGCACATCGGTGTCCCACTCGACCAGCGCGGGCAGCGCGCCGAAGCGCCGCAGCGCGTGCGCGTACACCGACCAGACGGCCGGGCGCACGCGGCTGCCGTGGTCGTCGATGACGATGGCCCCGGTCTCGCGGTAGCCGGCGAGATGGATCTCGCCGACGATGCCAGGCGGCAGCGCATCGACGAACGCAACGCATGCCGCGAGCGGATCGGCGACGCCGGCGTTCAGCGCATTGACCATGATGTTGTTGACATCGAGCAGCATCCCGCAGCCGGTGCGCCGGCACAGCTGCGTGAAGAACTCCGGTTCGCTCATCGACTCGTCGGCGAACGACACGTACGACGACAGGTTCTCGACCAGCATGCTGCGGCCAATCCGCTCCTGCACCTGCATCACGTTGCTCACGATGATGTCGAGCGAGGCGTGGGTGAACGCGATCGGCAGCAGGTCGTTCGCATGCACGACCGGCTGGCCAGCCTGCGTCAGCGGGCCGCGGGCGAAGCAGGCGTGGTCGGAGACGCGCGCCGGATCGATGCGCCGGACCAGCCGCGCGAGCCGGTCCAGATGCCAGGGGTCGAGTCCCGCGGCCGAGCCGAGCGCCAGGCCCACGCCGTGCAGGCTGACCGGGTAGCGCTCGCG
>JANMAW010000492.1:0-4753 GCA_031360005.1 Rhizobacter sp. | reverse complement strand
CCGCTCGACCCGCGCGTCGGCCGGATGATTCTCGAAGCGCGCAGCCGCGAGGCGCTGACCGAAGTGTTGGTCATCGCCAGCGCGTTCAGCGTGCAGGACGTGCGCGACCGGCCGCTCGAACAGCAGCAGGCGGCCGATGCGGCGCACCGCAAGTTCGACGACGAGAAGAGCGAGTTCATCGGCGACCTGAAGCTCTGGAAGTGGCTCGAGGACAGCAAGGGCGGGCAGGGCAGCGCCGCGGCCGGCACACCGAACGTTCACAAGGTCTCGCAGCGCAAGCAGGAGCAGCTGCTGCGCGACAACTTCATCTCGCCGCGCCGCGTGCGCGAGTGGCGCGACATCCACTCGCAGCTGCACACGGTGGTGGCCGAACACAAGTGGCGGCTGAACGGGTCGCCGGCCACGTATGAACAGATCCACCTGTCGATGCTCGCGGGCCTGCTCGGCAACATCGGCTGCAAGAGCGACGAGGACGACTGGTACCTGGGTGCGCGCGGCATCCGCTTCTACAAGCATCCGGGAGCGAACCTGTCGAAGAAACCGGGGCGCTGGATCGTCGCCGCGGAGCTGGTCGAGACGACACGCCTGTTCGGCCGCAGCATCGCGGCGATCGAGCCGCAGTGGCTGCCGCAGATCGCCGGCCACGTGATCAAGACGCAGCTGCTCGAGCCGCACTGGGAGAAGAAGGCCGCCGAGGTGATCGCGCTGGAACGGGCCACGCTCTATGGCATCGTGATCTACAGCAACCGGCGCGTGAACTTCGGCAATGTCGATCCGGCCGCGGCGCGCGAGATCTTCATCCGCGAGGCGCTTGTCGCCGGCGAGTGGGAGACCGCGCTCCCATTCATCGCAGCGAACCGCAAGCTGATCGCGCAGGTCGAGGAGCTCGAGCACAAGTCGCGCCGGCAGGACGTGCTGGTTGACGACGAGCTGATCCACGCGTTCTACGACCAGCAGCTGCCTGCCGACGTGTGCAGCGGCCACAGCCTGGAGCGCTGGTACCGGGACGAGGTGAAGCGCCAGCCGAGGCTGCTGATGCTGACACGCGAGGAACTGATGCGCCACGAGGCCGCTGGCATCACGAGCGCGTCGTTCCCGAAGACGATCCGCCTCGGCGGTGTCGACTGCGCGGCAAACTATCTGCACGAGCCAGGCGACACGAAGGACGGCGTGACGGTGACGGTGCCGATCTACGTGCTGAACCAGGTCAATGAAGAGCGCTGCGAGTGGCTGGTGCCCGGCATGCTGAAGGACAAGGTGCTCGCGCTGGTGAAGAGCCTGCACCAGCGGCCGCGCTCGCGGCTGGTGCCGCTGCCGGAATACGTGGAGGCCTTCGTCGCCGCAGCCGGGTTCGGCGATGGCAGCCTGATCGACGCGCTGCTGAAGAGCGTGCGCGACAAGACCCAGCTCGACATCAAGCGCGCCGACTTCAAGCAGGAGCAGCTGCAGCCGCACCTGCTTATGAACTTTCGCATCGACGACGAGCACGGCCGCCAGCTCGGCACCGGCCGCAATCTCGCGCTTCTGAAGGCCGAGCTCGGCGGGCAGGCGCGATCGGCGTTCCAGGCGCTGGCGGCGTTGAAGCGCGATGTGCCGGCGGCGTCGGCGCCGGCTGCGGCGTCGTCGCTGGCGCCCCGGACAGGCGCCGTCGCGGCGCGGCAGGCAACTGATCGGGTCGTGTCCGCCGCAACGCCCGCAGCGCCGGAAAAACACACAAGCTGGACCTTCGGCGAATTGCCCGAGCTGATGGAGATCCGCAAGGCTGGCCAGTCGCTGATCGGCTTCCCGGCGCTGATCGACAAGTCAACACACGTCGAGATCGAGGTCTTCGACGAGCCCGATGTGGCGGGGCGAAAGCACCGCGCCGGCCTGCGCCGGCTGATCTCGCTGCAGATCCGCGATGCGCTGAAATACCTCGAGAAGAACATTCCCGACCTTCAGAAGATGGCGGTCGCCTACCTGCTGGTCGGCCGCAGCGCCGAAGGCTCGGGCGGCGGCAGCGCCGACGAGTTGCGCGACCAGATCGTCGAGGTCGCGCTCGACCGCGCCTTCCTCGCTGACGCGCTGCCCACCGACGCGAGCCAGTTCGCGCGCTGCATCGACGAGGGGCGAGGGCGGCTGACGCTGATCGCCAGCGAGATCGCACGCAGCGCCGCAGTGATACTGCTGGAGCACACGGCCGCGCTGCGCAAGCTGAAGGATGCGCACGCGCCGAAGGAGGTCTCGGACGACATCAGCGCGCAGCTCGCGCGGCTCGTGCCGAAGCGCTTCGTCGCCGTCACGCCGTGGGCACAGCTCGGGCACCTGCCGCGCTACCTGAAGGCGGTCGTGATGCGGCTCGACAAGCTGCGCGCCGACCCGGCCCGCGACGCACAGCGCCTCGCCGAACTGCGGCCGCTGGAGTCGCGCTACTGGCGTCATCTGGCCGAGCGCAAGGGAGTCGCCGATGCGCGCCTCGACGAATTCCGCTGGCTGCTCGAGGAGCTGCGCGTCAGCCTGTTCGCCCAGGAACTGCGAACGCCGCAGCCGGTCAGTGTGAAGCGGCTCGAAAAGGTCTGGGCGCACCTGGCCGCTTGACCCGGACCTGCCTGGCGGGCGGTACGAGCGGACCATGAGCTACATTGGCACGACGATCCGGAGGCCTCAGGCGCGGCCTGCGCATGAGGCCGATCGCGGACGACTGGGGGGGTCAAATGCACTATGTCTGGATGGCAGTCATCGGTTTCGTGGTCGGTCTGGTCGCACGGGCCCTTCTTCCGGGCACGCAAAGTCTCGGCCTCATCCTGACCACGGTGCTGGGCATCGCCGGCTCGTTCGCCGCCGGCTTCGCGGGGCAGGCGCTGGGCTGGTACACGCAGGACCAGCCAGTCGGCTTCATCGCGTCGGTTGTCGGCGCGATCGTGCTGCTGTTCATCGTCAGCAAGCTGAAGGGCCGGCCGAGCTGATGCTGCGTGCCTTCGCCACCGCGATGAAAACGCCGACGGAATGGGTCGTCGTGCCCGACACGCCAGCCGAGGTCGACGCTGTCGTGCGCCAGTGCAGGAGGCTCGTCAACAAGCGTGCGTTGCTGGCTGCCGGCGTGGCCGTCGTGCCGATCCCGGGCGTCGATTGGGTCACCGACGTGGCGGTGTTGCTCAGGCTGATCCCCGAGATCAACCGCGCGTTCGGTCTGACCGCCGAGCAGATCGAGCGGCTCGCGCCCGACCGGCGCCTGGTGGTTTACAAGGCGATCTCGGCCGGCGGCGGCATGCTGGTCGGGCGGCTCGTCACGCGCGAGTTGGTGGTCAAGCTGCTGAAGCTCGTCGGCGTGCGGCTGACGACGCAACAGGCCGTGAAGTACGTCCCGCTTGCCGGGCAGGCCGTCTCGGCGTTGCTGACCTTCTCGTCACTGAAGTTCGTCTGCGAACAACACATCCAGCAATGCGTCGCGGTGTCGCGGCAGCTGATGCTGCCAACGCCGTCCGTGGCCGGCGTCGGGGGCTGAGTACAATCGCGCGGTTCGGGGCGTAGCGCAGCCTGGTAGCGCAACTGGTTTGGGACCAGTAGGTCGCGAGTTCGAATCCCGCCGCCCCGACCATCTTTTACCTATGAAGCGACCCGAGTGTGCGCAACCTGCGCATTTCTAACTGGGGCCGCTCCTTCTAACGGCTGGCATGTATGGCGATACCTTTCTTGCCTGAGCCCGTACGTATAAAGACAAGAAACGATCCCCGGCTGGCCGGGTTTCACCCACTGTATCGCTTCTTCGACGATGCTGGGCATGCCGCCGACTTCTGTCGAGGTGCCGTCTTCGTGACGACCTTAGAGAAATGTAGGAAGACCGAAGATGCCGCCCGCGCCGACACTGACGAGGCCACGCATCGGTATTCAGGGGGCACTGCGATTGGCTCCGAAGGCGATCCGTACTTTGAAGAGATTGCGCAGCGCTCTGGAATCGACACCCGCGGCGCAAGGAATTGGACCATTTCGGACAACCGCAACTCGCAGCGCATTCATGACGCGTACTTGCTTTGTTTGACGACTCGATGCGACCAAGAGGCGATGGCGAAATTCGGCAAGCACTGCGTCGAGATCCGAACTCCAAAAGATCTCTTCTTTAGGATGGTCCTCGCTGTCTCTTCGCAGATTTCGACGACCGTACATGCAGCCGGACTCGTAGATTACCGGGAGCGTACGTACGCCGGCATGGACCCGGAACCGGGCCAGCTCGGCTTCGTCAAGCCGATGCGGTATTCGGGTGAAAGCGAGGTCAGATTTTTGGTCTTACCTGAACAAGGCGTTCATTCGCTTCAGCCAAAGGTTTTTGAGTTCGGTGATATGTCGGGGGATTGCGTTCAGGTTCGTTAGAGGTCTAGGCGCAATAGCTCAACGAGTTGCTTTGGTCACGCGTACCCCACGGCGTCAATCCGTGAGCGCGGCGCCTGTTCAAGTGACCATTTGTGTCCAGTGTGTCTCCGTGTGTTACTTCGTTGCAGTTCGCTTGGCGGGCAGGAGACCCTTTCTGTCAGGTCGCAGGGTCGAAGCGTGAGGATTTCTCGCTGGCGACCATGGCACGCTGTCTGCAACAGTGAATGCGCATCCCCCTACCCTCAGGAGTATTCATGAAGCGTCATATCCAAGCAGGTTTTACCTTGATCGAGTTGATGATCGTCGTGGCGATCATCGGCATTCTGGCGGCGGTTGCGCTGCCGGCTTACCAGGACTACACCGTCCGTGCCAAGGTCTCTGAAGTGATCCTGGCGGCATCGGGTTG
>JANMAW010000475.1:0-2334 GCA_031360005.1 Rhizobacter sp. | reverse complement strand
GCCATCAGCGATCGCGAATTCGGCCTGACGGTGCAGGACAACGGCAAGGGCATCCCGATGGAGCTCGACGGCAAGCTCGACCGCGGCCACGGCATGTCGAGCATGAAGCACCGCGCCAAGCAGATGCAGGGCCAGTGCCTGGTCGAGTCGGGCCCAGGCTATGGCACCGTGATAAGGCTCACGCTTCCGCTGTGATCCGGCGCGCACAAGCCGCGCCCAGCGCCGACACCGGCTGTTACGATGGATTTCGGTGCTGCGTCTGCGCCGAACGACGGTGCGTATGGGTCATTGAGGGTCCGCCATGAACAACATCCTGCTGCTCGAAGACCTGCCCGAGATCCGGTCCTGGCTCAAGGTGCTGATCCACCAGGTGTTCCCGACCTCGCAGATCCATGAAGCCGCGCGCGTTCACGACGCGCTCGGGCTGGTCAGCGCCGTCAAGTTCCAACTCGCGCTGGTCGACCTCGGTCTGCCCGATGGCTCCGGGGTCGACGTCGTGGCGGCGCTGCGCGAGGCGCAATCCGAATGCCAGTCGGTGGTCGTGACGATCCACGACGACGACGATCATCTCTTCCCGGCGCTGCAGGCCGGCGCGTTCGGCTACCTGCTGAAGGAACAGGCACGCGAGCTGATCGCCGAGCAGCTCAAGCGCATGAGCCAGGGCGAGCCGCCGCTGAGCCCGTCGATCGCGCGGCGCGTGATCTCGCACTTCGCGGCGCAGACGCGCCCGCAGGAGCGGCCGCAGAACATGCCGCACGTGGCACTCACCGATCGCGAAAACGAAGTGCTGCTGCGCGTCGCCAAGGGCTACACGCTGCCCGAGATCGGCGTGCAGCTGAACCTTTCGCGCCACACGATTGCCGACTACGTGAAGCAGATCTACCGCAAGCTCAACGTCAGCTCGCGCGCCGAGGCCGCGCTCGAAGCGCAGCGACTGGGGCTGTTCCGGCGGGCCTGAGGGAAACCCCGGCCGCGAAAGACGCGGCCACCCCCGAATAGGTGCTGAGCCCGCAAGGGCGCTCCTTGGGCCTCGGTGTTGCCCAGGGAGCAGCCCGGCGCTGGCTCCGCCCGCGTCGTCGCCATAATCAGGCAATGATCGGAAGACTCACCGGCACGCTCGCGGAGAAATCGCCACCGCAATTGCTCATCGACGTGAACGGTGTCGGCTACCAGGTCGATGTGCCGATGAGCAGCTTCTACAACCTGCCCGGCCTCGGCGAGCGCGTCACGCTGCTGACGCACTTCGTGGTGCGCGAAGACGCGCAGCTCCTGTTCGGCTTCCTCACCGTCGAGGAGCGCGCCACCTTCCGGCTGCTCGTGAAGATCTCCGGCGTCGGGCCGCGCACGGCGCTGTCGATCCTGTCGGGCCTGAGCGTCAACGAACTCGCGCAGGCGGTGAGCCTGCAGCAAAGCGCCCGCCTCGTGAAGGTGCCGGGCATCGGCAAGAAGACCGCCGAACGCCTGCTGCTCGAACTGAAAGGCAAGCTCGGCGATGCGATTGCCGCGCCGACAAGTGTGAGCCACGGCGCGCAGGGCGACATCCTGCAGGCACTCGTCGCGCTCGGCTACAGCGACCGCGAGGCGGCCGTGTCGCTGAAGGCGCTGCCCGCCGACATCGGCGTCAGCGACGGCATCAAGCTGGCGTTGCGCGCGCTCGCGAAGTAGCGCGGCGCTGGCGCACGCCGGTGTTCAGTGTTTCATGCCGTGACCAGCGCCACCCGCGCCGATCTTCACTGCCACCGTCACCGCGCCGGCCTTCTGGAACTTCAGCGTCAGCGGAAAACTGCCGCCGGCCTTCAGCGGCGCCTTCAGGCCGACGAACATGATGTGATAGGCACCGGGCGCGAGCTCGACGGTCTTGCCCGCCGGCAGCTCGATCGCATCGACCTGGCGCATCCGCATCACGTCGCCCTCCATCGTCATTGTGTGCAGCTCGACCGACTTCGAGACGTCGGCGCTCACTGATACCAGGCGGTCGGCCCTGCCCCGGTTGACGAACTTCATGAAACCGCCGCCGGTCGGCTGCCCGGCCGCGGTGGCGCGCGCGTGCGGATCGACGACGGTGATGGCTCCGGTCTTGTACTCGAGGGCGCTGGCCGCCAGCGCCGCGAAAGCGAGCGCGCTGCCGCAGATGAGGTTCTTGAAATTCATGAGAGTGTCCTTGTGAAGGGGTCGCGACGGCCGAGGTCCGCACGCATGCGGCCGATAATGAGGCATGTCGATCCAGACCGATGATTTTGAACCCGCGCGCAGGATGGTCGGTGCCGCGCCGTCCTCGCCCAATGAAGAAGCGATCGAACGCGCACTGCGGCCCAAGGGCCTGGCCGAATACGT
>JANMAW010000460.1:0-5865 GCA_031360005.1 Rhizobacter sp. | reverse complement strand
AATCCGGTCGACACGTCGATCGCCGGAGCGCCGGTCGAGTCGGCGAGGAACAGCTTGTCCAGCGCGTCGATGCCGAACTGGTACTGCTTCATGTTGCCGACCCAGCGCTGCCTCGCGTCCCTGTCGGGCCTGAACATGCCGATGAAGACCTGATTCTCGAAGGTGCCCTGCAGGTTCGCCGCGACCGGCAGGCTGCTCCCGGCGAACACGCTGTTGCCAGTCTGGATCTGGTTGAAGATATCGAACAGGGCCTTCAGCAGCACTCCGGCGCTTTGCGCGGCGTAGTAGCTGCCACCGCCCTGGCTGGCGATGCTGTTCATCAGGTAGGGGAAGCCGCCATCGGTCGGACCCTGGAGAACGGCGATCGCGTGCGTGACGATGCCCTGCGAATCACCCCTGCCGCCGACGTCCACATAGCGCATGTAGCGCGCCATCTCGTCGGACCAGTTGTCCGCACCCTCTCCGGCCAGCGGCAGCTCGATCTGTGAGATGTTCGGTTTGCCCTGGGAGTTCGCCGGCAGCGCCGCGAGCAGGTTCATCACGATCTTCTCCGGCGCCGAGTTCAGTGGCGCGCCGTTGCCGATGACGATCACGTGATTGCGGCCGCAGGAGTTGACCGCCGGGCTGAGGTAGCCGCCGGCCAGGAAAGCAGCCGGGTCCTTCGGCGGGCTGGCCATCAGGTTCCCGTTCAGCGGCGCCAGACCCTTGTAGTACAGATAGGCCTCGTACATGGCCTGCCCATAGTCGGCGTTGTTCGACTTGTCGGCCTTGGTGTAGCCGGAGATGACGCGCTTCAGAACGGCCTTGTTGCTGCTCGTCAGCGCAATGAAGGCCTGGCGCGGAAAGCCGCCGCCGAACCCCGACCCCTTGTTCATCAACATGATCGCGACGTTGAACAACGCATCGTTGTCGGCCGTCGCCGGTGCTGCCTTGACCGGCAGGCCGTCGACCAGGTTGTACAGCGCGCACTGCTCGATACCGAGCTTGCTGCCCTGATCGACCGGGCCCGTCGCAGTCGTCACGCCGTTGTCTTTGTAGTAGCAGTTCGCGATGCTGCCGGCACTTGCCGACCAGTTGTCCGAGCTGTCCCAGATGATCAGCACGTTGGGCTTGTCGCCGCTGCCGGCGTAGATGTCGATGTCCTCGGCCAGCGCCGGCCGAGCCAGCGCGAGGGCGGCGAACGCAACGAGGGCCGCTGGACGAAGCCGTGAAGAAAGTTTCATGGTGGATCCGTTCGAATCGCCGTCGTCACTGGCAGTAGGTGGCGGCGTCGGTCGTCAACACCCGCACCGTGACGCCCTGGTTGATCGCGACGCTGGCATGGGTGGCCGCATCGGTCAGAACCGCACGAATGTTCCAGTCGGTGTTGGCGCAGAGCGAATCGCCGGCGGCGGCGGCGGCGGCGCGGTCGTCGTCGACGCCGAAGTCGCTCCGGGTCGGCCCTAGGCACTTCCTATCCTTGAACGCGGGCGGGTCCAGTTGCAGATTCGCGGTCTGGATCGGTTGGTACCGGAAACACACTGGCACCGGCGACAACGTCACGCTGTAGTCGGCAACGCCATCGCCGTCGACGTCGACCGGGATCGGGTTGGCCGCGACGGCGCCCGGCGTCCGGCTGAACTGCGACGAGCTGATCGTCGCCTCGATCGCCGCCTGCACCGCCGCCAGCGCCTCCTGGCGCACCTGCGTGTTGCCGACGATGCGCAGGTTCGTCGTGCTGCTGTTGAAGGCCCAGACCGCCAGCAGCGCCAGCGCCACCAGCATGATCAGCGCGATCACGAGGGTCGCGCCACGCGCGCGCGCCGGCGCCGGCAGTGAACGGGCGAACCGGAAACGGCTCATGGCGATTCCCTCGCACCGCTCGGATTGTTCAGGCGGATCGTCGTGCTGTAGGCGCGGCGCACGAAGCCGTCGTTCGGCGTGATCGTCGGCGCGCCGGCGGCCCCCAGCTGGAAGCTTTGCGACGCCGCCTGCGCTCCCGAAACCCGCTCGAGCGAGCGCACGATGAAATGGGCCTTGAGGCTCATCACGTTCTTCCATTTCGCCTTCTCCCCAGTGCCCGGCGAGTTGTCGTCGGTCAGGTAGGTCCCGGTCAGAGCCCCGGCTCCGTCGTGGTCGTCCGGGACGCCATCGCCGTTGGTGTCGAAGCCGTATTCGAAGCGAAGCGTTTCGACGCCTTCGGCGAGCGCGGTCACGACCAGCGCGTTGCCGACGAGATCGACGCGCTTCAGGGTCGGCGTGGTGTCGGCGCCCGCCCCCGCGCAGCGATTGCAATCGGCGATGTAGTAAACCCGAGACACGTAGGCGCGCACCGGATTCGTCGCGGAGCAGGCGAAATTCTTCAGCGTGAAAGCCGCCTTCCTCCAGTGGAAGACAAGCGTCGCCGAAGGGTTGGCGCAGAACGAATACTGGACATAGTGCTGATGATCGGCATCATTCACGCTGTCGGTCGGTGTGGTGTTGGTGGACAGGCGCCGGACCACGACTGCCGACGTACCGTACTTGCGGTTCGATAGGCAGGTCGGACCCGGGTTTGCGCCGTCTTTTGGGACGATGCCCTGCACCGGTAGCGGCAGGTAGGTCACGAAAGGGGTCGCAGTCGGCGTCGGCAGCTCGCACGGATCGTGATCTTCATAGTCGGGCAGCGTCGCCGAATCCGGCATCTCCCCGAAGAAGCCCGCGAGCCGAATGTCTTCGCGCAACAGCTCCGACACATAGCGGCCGTTCTCGATCTGCGCGCTTGACCGCGCCAGGTTCTGCCCGGTCGATGACGCATTGGCGAACAGCAAGAGCAGCGCAGCGATGATGATCAGGCCGATCGCCAGCCCGACCAGCAACTCGACCAACGAGAAGCCCTGCCGGCCTCGCCGCGACCGGAAGGTCGGTTGCCGCGCAGATCGATGCAGGGTGGGCATGGTGAGGTTCCTCAGCAGCGCGGTGTCACGGGCGCGACCGCCGGGTCGGCGAGCGAGCCGATGCAGACGACCGAGGACACGACGCGACGCAGCGGCTCGGTCGGGAATGCTTCGTCGTCCTTGCCGCAGGCGCTGGCCGGGGCACCGGTCCGATTGATGCCTTGCCAGGCGATCGCGATCACGTAGCGATCGGTCGCCGATGCGGGTTTGCTGATGCAACCGCGGGCATTGAACATCGCCCCGACCTTGACGCCGTTGCGGGTCTCGGCGCTACCGCGCAGCAGGTTGCCCCATTCGCAGAGGTCGAGGCTGGCACCGGTCAGCGGCGCGCAGTTGCACAGCTTCGGCTCGGCGGCGCTCACCCCCGCCGGGCAGACCGCAGGCTCGGAGACGTCCCTGCCGATCAGGCTCGCGCCCCCATAGGCAGAGGCTTCGGCCCGGTTGGCATTCAGCCGGCTCGCCATGTCCTCGATCAGCACCAGCGCCTGGCTGCGCTGGTACGACTCGAACTCGGCCGAGGTCGCGCGCGCCTGCATGCCGGCAAAGCCGAGCAGGCCGAAGGCGCAGACCAGGATCGCGATCAGCGCTTCGAGGAGCATCGCACCGCGCTGCCGCGACGGCGCTGGGCGTGAAGGATTCATGGTGTGCAGGCTCCTACCAAAGACCGGGCGCGGCCGGAGAGATCGAGTTCGATGCAACGGTTCGAACTGTCGTTCGTCGCCGCGCTCGCCGCCGCCGCGCTCGGATAGACCGACATGCGCACCGGTGTCGCAGGCACCGCGACCCTGCCGTTCACGTCGAAGGTGATGACGGTCAGGTCGCGAGGCGAAAAGCTCAGTGAATCGTTGTCGACATTGCGGGTGCTGATTTTTTCGGCCCCGTCGGAGACCGTCCAGCCCGAAGCCCAGGTCACACCGCTGGCGGCGATGCTGACGATGCGGTTGCGCTTCAGCGCCTCGCTGCGCGCCAGCAGCAGGTCGGCGGTCATGTCGTAGGCCAGCGCCTTGACCCTCTGGCCCGCAGCGAACGAGCGCATGCCCGGCACGGCGAGCGCGGCGACCACCGCGAGCACCGACACAACCGACAGCAGCTCGATCAGCGTAAACCCGCCGACCCGCACTGTTCGGCCGACACGCGACGCTGCAGACGACAAAGCGGCCCGGCGCCTCCACTCCATCACCAGCACCCCGCGACCGCAGCCGTCTTGGCGCCGGTCTGGTCAACGGTCAGCTCGCCGCACTGTTCGGCTGCCTGGTCGGGCTTCGGCGTGGCGGTCACCTTGAATGTCGGCGGCGGCGGATCGTTCGAGGTCACCAATCTCACGTCGTAGGTGGACTTCACATTGGCCGGCTGGGACGCGATGTCGTCGGGCGTCAACGCAGAAAACGCGCGCGTATCGACCAGGAACTGCTGCTGGCGCGTCGCGATCGTCAGCAGATAGGACTGAGCTTCGGAGCGACGCGACTTCTGGGCGTACCCACGATAGGTCGGTAATGCCACGGCGGTCAGGATCGCCACGACCGCGACGACGATCATCATCTCGATGTGCGTGAAACCTTGCGTGGTACGCCGATCGAGCATGTTCTGGTCATCTGGGAAAGAAAAGCGGTTCGTCGGATTAGAGCGGATGCGGCGCACCGCGCACTGGCAACGCATCGAAAGAGCGACCGGCGGCGCTGCAGTCCGGACGAGTGGAGCGCGACGCACTCATCGATGATTGTGGAACAAGCCAAGAGCTGACCGGCAGACCGGATCGACCTTGCCGCAGCGAAGACCCACCCTGCGACAATGATGCCATGTTCACCGGCATCGTCAGCGGCCTCGGCCGCGTCACTCGCATCCAGGCACTCGGCGCCGACGCTTCGCACGGCAGGCAGCTTCGGATCGAGGCTCCTGTCGGCTTCCTCGATGACGTGCAGATCGGCGACAGCATCGCGCTGAACGGCGCGTGCATGACCGTCACGTCGCTGGACGCTGCGGCGAGCCGCTTCAGCGTCGATGTTTCGGCCGAAAGCCTGTCCAGGACGGCGGCGCTCGGCGAGCCGGGACCGGTGAACCTCGAGAAGGCGCTGCGCGCGAACGACCGGCTCGGCGGCCATCTGGTCAGCGGCCATGTGGACGGCATCGGCACCGTCAGCCATTTCGCGGCGGTCGGCGAATCGTGGGAGCTGCGCATCGAAACGCCCGCCGCGCTGGCGCGCTTCATCGCCTACAAGGGCTCGATCACGGTGGATGGCGTGAGCCTGACAGTGAACCGGGTGATCGACGCGGCCGCTGGCTGCGAACTCAGCGTCAACCTGATCCCGCACACGCTGAAGCACACCACGCTCGGCGCGCTGGCCGCCGGCCGCAGAGTCAACCTCGAGATCGACCTGATCGCACGCTATGTCGAGCGCATGCTGACCGCGCCGAAGATCGCCTGAAACCCGGGAGGCCGTCGCGGGCTCGGTGCCGGGCCGCTTCCGGGCGCGCCCCCACACCCGCTGGAGGCCCGGCCGGCGTACCCGGCGTCCGCGGGGCTCCAGCGATCGCCACCTACAATTCACCGATGGCAATCTCCCCCGTTCCCGAGCTGGTGGCCGAGCTGGCCGCCGGCCGCATGATCATCCTGGTCGACGAGGAAGACCGCGAAAACGAAGGCGACCTGGTGATCGCCGCCGACCACATCACGCCCGACGCGATCAACTTCATGGCGCGCTTCGGCCGCGGCCTGGTCTGCCTCGCGCTGACCCCCGAGCGCTGCGACCGGCTGCAGCTGCAATCGATGACGAACCGCAACGGCACGCGCCACGGCACCGCCTTCACGGTCTCGATCGAGGCCGCCACCGGCGTCGACACCGGCATCTCGGCCGCCGACCGTGCCCGCACCGTGCAGGCCGCGGTCGCGCGCGACGCGACGGCGAGCGACCTGGTGCAACCGGGCCACATCTTTCCGCTGCGCGCCCAGCAC
>JANMAW010000457.1:0-27986 GCA_031360005.1 Rhizobacter sp. | reverse complement strand
AGTTGCCTTGGGCAAGAGCAGCGTGGCGCGGGACGATGCTCAGTTGACGTTGGCAGTCTGAGCGTTTGACACGGCCTGCGCTTAGGCGTCACGCGCGTCGGGGATTGCGCGTTTGAAACGCCGGTGACTACACTGGGTTCGCGTGTGAGAGCCGGGTGCCCGGGCGTATAAAAAGTTCTGGCAATGTTCTGGCAATCACATCGGGATTCGAGTGCGGAAGGCTGCGTTTGACTGCGGTCGAGTGCGGTCCAAGTGCTTGATTTTGTTGATTGTTGCGTGTGGGAGTCGTTGCCCTGCGCACGCGGATTTCGATTGAAAATCCGCGTGTCGGTGGTTCGATTCCGCCCCAGGCCACCAGGTTACTGCGTCAAGACGTCCAAGGATGTCCCAGAAAGTCCCGAAAGCCCCTGAGAATCAATGCTCTGGGGCTTTTTGTTGTCCAACGTTGTCTCGCGGGATTGCTTGAGTTCTCGCCTCTGACGCAGTAACTTTCGCGGTGACCGGCCGGAGCAGGCGCTTGGGCCAGGAAAGGTACTGCATGCCCCGCAACCTCATCCCCTCGGACGTCACGATCAAGCCCGTGTGCAGCGGCGATCCGCGCAGGCGGCTGACCGACGGCGACGGCCTGTACCTTCTGCTCTTCGTGAATGGCGGCGCTCACGGCTGGCAGCTGGACTACTCGTTCCAAGGTCGGCGCACGACGCTCTCGCTGGGAACGTACCCGTCGACGACGCTGACGACATTGCCCGCATACAGCAAGTCCATGGCGTCGATGATGAAGGCCGAGTCGGTCGAATTCTTGCCCTTGGTGTAGGCGAACTGCTGCCTCGGCTGAATGCCGTGGCGGTGCAGGTGCTCCTTCCACCCTACAAGGTTCTGCGTTGTCCAGTCGCCATACGCGCGCTTGACCGTCGCGGTACCGTACTTGGCCACCTCTTCCAACAATTCTTTGGCAACCGATGCGCTCGCGTTGTCAGCGTCGATCAGTACCGCCAACCGGGCGGTTTCGGTTGCGGCCATAACGTGGTCTCCCTTTCCACGCGCAGGTTACGTTGTCTGGCCTGCTCAAGTCAAACTGGCCATCTCGGGATCACGGCTTCGATCTCTGTCGATGTCGATCAACCGCCTTTCAGGTCGCCGAGACAGGGGTCGGCGCCACAGCAAGAGCAAATCCATCTGTTCCCCTCGGCCGATTCGATCCGCAATCGCCTACCGCTGGGCTTGAGCCTGTGTCCCCTCGGTCGACGAAGACACGCCGCTCGTGTCGCTGGTGATCGCGCCGCGGCCGCACCTGGCTCGACTACGCAGCGATCACGCCCGCGCGCTGAGCGACGCCCTCCATTGCGTGACCGAACTGGCGACTCTTCTTCGCCATTTTGCTAAAGGTTGTTCGCCCGATGTTGCACAGCCGAGCGGCTTCACTTATGTTGCCGTTGGTCCGTGCGAGCGCGCGCTCGACGAAACGGCGCTCTACCTCACGCACTGCGTGCAACTTCTCTTCGCGAAGCGAGTTGCGATCGACTCTTGGGCCTTGGCGCTGCTCGCCAATGAGCGAAGAGGAGCACCCCAACAAATCTTGGGTATCAATGATCGTGCCTGCGCTCAACAAATGGGCCCGCAAGAGCACATGCTCAAGTTCGCGCAGATTTCCAGGCCACGCGTGCCCGCAAAGCAAGTCAAGCGCTGCGGGCGAAACAGCCTTGTGCTCGCCGCCCTCTGAGCGCGCTGCCTTGGCGAGCAGATGCGGGACCAACAGCGCGATATCGCCTAAGCGATCGCGCAACGGTGGGAGCTCTATCGACAGAACGTTCAGACGGAACAACAGGTCAGGGCGGAACTCGCCCCTGTCGACGAGTCGACGCAGGTCGACGTTGGTGGCGGCGATGATTCGCACGTCAGCGTAGCGACGGCTTTCCTCGCCTACCGAGCGAAACGATGAGTCCTGTAAGTAGCGCAGCAAGATCACCTGGGCACGCGGCGATAGCGCCTCGATTTCGTCCAAGAATAAGGTTCCGCCTTCGGCTTCGCGGATCAGTCCAGGGCGCGCGCGACTGGCGTCGGTGAAGGAACCTCTGGCGTGGCCGAACAGTTCACTCTCGATCAAAGCGTCGGGCAGTGCGCCGCAGTTGACTGGGATGAAAGCAGCGTCGCTTCGTTCGCTCAGGTAGTGCACGGCGTGCGCGGCAAGCTCTTTGCCGGTGCCGGTTTCCCCAGTGATCAGGATGTGAGCCTTGGAGCGCGCGAATCGACGGACAAGGGCGAGCGCCTCCTGGAACGCTGGTGATGCGCCAACGAAGTTACTCAACAGGGTCGCATTGAGGCACGGGTCGGTAGCGCGCATCGCTCTTCTCCATGTCGCGTTACGAGCTTCGCGACCATAAGCCGTCGCAGCAAGAACCACATCCCTAAGCATAGGGATGTGGTCGGCCACGTCGACCTGTGCGTTCTTCAGGGCGGGCCGTGTCACCTGCAGCACATCCGAGCGCCGAGTGTGGCGGGCTCCATCGGGCAGCTCAGCAGCGTGCACGCACGGACACACGTCGGGTGGGGCGGCTGAGGAAATTCATCAATGCAATCAACAGACTAACGATGGCGAAGCATTGGCACGCTTCTAGCGAACTTGGCGGTCATGTGCGATTCGTAATCAAGGCCGCATGCGATGAAGCAAGGCAACGACTCCGTCGGCGATCTCGCCGGAACGATCTTCCGCTACCTCGCATCCTGCCCAAACGCATGCGATACGGTTGACGGCATCTGCGAATGGTGGATTCCACGGCAGCGCTACGTCGAAACGAAGGGCGACGTCCTTGCGGCGCTTGAACTTCTCAAGGCAGATGGGCGCATCGACATGCGGAACTGTGCCGACGATCAAGTGCTTTACTGCGCCCGCCGCTCTTCCGCTTCCTAGTGGGGAGTACCTGCAATGCAGAATTCCCATGTGATCGTCGAAACCACGCTCGAGTGGATGACGACCTGTGATGTCGTCGAGTCGCTGAGCGTGGCCGACGGTCGCGTTCGGTTTCGCGGCGCGGGCAGCGACGACCTCGGTGCGAAGCTCGACGCGATGCCGGACGATCCGCTCGCAGTGATCCCGCCGTCTAGGCTGAAAACGCCGCGCCGGAGCGTGCGCTGATGGCTGGCTTCACTGCCATCGCCGCCGTCGGCAAGAGCATCGAGCGATTGCTCGCACGCGCCTTTCTCGAACGGCAGCCGGTGCCCGGCAAGACGGCCAAGGCGGCACTCATCCGCACCGAAGACCTTGTCACCGAAGCGCAGATCAAGGCGCTGATCGGCGACTACGGTTTGTCCATCCTTCTCTATCGCGTCGACTTCAACAAGACGATGCGCGCCGCCTGGTCCGCGATCGGGCAGGCCGACGGCAAGGGGCATCTCGCGCTCGATCTGCACTACCTGCTCACGCCCTGGGCCGACAACGCGGAGCATCAGCACATGATCGTCGGGCGCGCCATGCAGACGCTGGAACGCACGGCGATGTTGTCGGGCCCCTTGCTTTACGAGCCCGCCTTGCCGGTGACGCCCGAATACGTCGACGAGCCGCGCGCCGCGGCCACCGACAACGTGCAGATCGTGCTCGAAGAAATCTCGACCGAAGCGCTGATGCGCACCTTCGACTCGCTACCCAGCGATTACCGCTTGTCGGTGCCTTACCTGGCGCGCGTGGTGCGCATTGACACGCTGGCCGACGTGGTCACGCCGCCCGTCACCGACGCGCAAACGCTGTTGCGGGTGGACGCATGACGGCCGACGTCGTCGTCGAACCGCTCACAGTCGAGAACACGGTGCAGATCGCTAGCGTCGGGCATCGCCTGGCGATGGGCATTCAATGGCTCGACGCATTGAGCCAATTGAACGCCGCAGGTCCGTGGACCAGCGATCTCGAAGCGATCGGCTTGCGGCCGTGTCCGCTGCGCTTCGACGCGCATCCGCAAAGCCGACACGCATTGCGCGCGGCGGGGCGCCTCGCGAAGTTGCTCACTGTGGCCGCGGCCGACAAGGTGACCACGCCGCCTGCGACGGTCGATGTCGACCAGACCAACTTCGTGTTGCGCGCCTTCGCTCGCAAGAATTCACGCGTCGAGAAGTACGCGACCAGCAACGACCCGCGCCAATTCGTGCCGCGTCGTCTCTCGCTCACGCCGCTGCAGATCAAGGGCGTGCCGACTGCAAGCGTCGCCAACATCCGCAATGCGTGGCTGTGGCCCGGCAGCGTCTATCCGCTCGCGGCCAATGTCACCGCCATCCGCGGCCGCGTTCGCAAAGGCCCATCGGAAGCGCTCGCGAAGACGGTCGCGTGGCCGCGCGCCGTGATCACGCGCCCTGGCGGCGGCCTGCCGAACTTCGCGACCGAAACCAAGCTCGGCTTTGCGCACGGCGACGACCGCGGCGAGTTTCTCGCTGTCCTCGGTGCCGGCGCCGTGCCGGGCGGCGCCGCACTGCCACCCACCATCACACTGCGTGTGTGGGTGTTCATTCCGCCGGCCGACACCTTCGATGCGGCGGACCCGCTCGCCAGCCTGCCGCTCGAAGTCGCGAGCACCGACGCGATCAACGACGTGTTGCGCGGAACCCAGATGCCCGGCGCTTACGTGCGCACGAACTCCATCGACGTGACGCTCGCGCCGGGTTCGATTTTCACGATGGACGAAGCCCAACTGCTGTTTGTTTGACTGAACTTGATCAAAGGGAAACACCATGCCCGAATACCTCGCCCCAGGCGTCTACGTCGAAGAAGTCAGCTTCCGATCCAAGTCGATCGAGGGCGTGGCAACCAGCACGACCGGGTTCGCCGGCGTGGCCCGATTCGGACCGGTGCAATACACCGGCGGGCCGTCGACCACCAAGCCGCGGCTCATCACCTCGTTCACTGAATACGAGCGTGTGTACGGCGGCCTGGCCGAACTCGAACTCGCGAGCGGGCCGCGCGTGAGCTACATGGCACATGCGGTGCGCGCCTTCTTCAACAACGGCGGACGCCGCGTCTACGTCTCGCGCGTGTTCGCGGCCGACGGCGGCGTGACGGCGGCGAGCGAATGCGGGCGCCTCTCAGTCGTGACGACACTCGGCTCGGCCGCCTGGGTCGCGCGCTGGCCGGGTGAAGACGGCAACGTGCTCATCGAAGCCAAGGCCATTCGCAGCAAAAACCTCGCGTTCAAGTACCCGGTCGTCGCCGGCGACATCCTGCAAAAGCATTTGTGGGGCGTGCAGGTCAAGAGCATTCGCGCCGGCGCAGTCGTCGAACTGACCGTGCCCCCCGCGGTGCCCGTGCCGGGTAACGATCCGCTGGTGGCCGGCAACCTGTATGTGGTCGAAGTCGACAAGGACGGCAAGCAGACCTTCATCGACAGCACCGGCGCCCCCTTGGCGGCCGGACTGCCCGATGTGGCGGGCGTGCAGGCCTGCCTGGTCGAGATGCAGGTCATCGTCTATGGGCCGGACGGCCGCATCGACAGCTACGAGCAACTGGCCGCGCATCCGGATCAGCGCCGCTACATCGGCAAGGTGCTCGAACCCGACGACCCCGAGGACGAGAACTCGATGGTCTTCCTCGAATGGGCGCCGGGCGGCAGCCGCTTTGCCGCGGCCTCGCTGATGGTGGGATTGCAAGCCGCAGGCAAGCGCCTGAGCGGCGGCAAGGACGGTGACCTGCCAGGGCCGGACGCCTTGCGCGGCGACGAGGCAAGTCCCGACATCGTGACGCAGCGCGCCACCGGCCTCGAAGCATTGGGCGAGCTCGACGACATCGCCATCGTGGCGCTGCCCGACGGAGGCGCGATGCTCACCGACGACGACATCCAGGCCTGCGCCGACCGGCTCATCTCGCACGCCGAGCGCTATCGCTATCGCATCGCCGTGGTCGATGCCGGCGCCAACAGCTCGATCACCGAGATCCGCGAATTTCGCGGCAAGTTCGACAGCAAGTACGCGGCGCTCTACCACCCGTGGATCGAGATTCTCGACCCGCTGTTCCCTAACGTGCCGGGCGTGCCGCCGCGCAAGCTGATGCTGCCGCCTTCGGGCTTCGTGTGCGGCATCTACGCGCGCAGCGACATCGAGCGCGGCGTGCACAAGGCGCCAGCCAACGAGGTGGTGCGAGGTCTCACCAAGTTCGAGATCAACATCAACAAGGCGCGCCAGGACGTGCTCAACCCCGAAGGCGTGAACTGCCTGCGCTTCTTCGAAGGCCGCGGCAGCCGCGTGTGGGGTGCACGCACGATGAGCTCGGACCCCGAGTGGAAGTACGTCAACGTGCGGCGGCTGTTCATCTACATCGAGCACTCGATCGAGAAGGCCACGCAGTGGGCGGTGTTCGAGCCCAACAACGACAGGCTGTGGACCAACATCCGCCGCATGGTCGAGGACTTCCTGTACGTGCTGTGGCGCGACGGCGCGCTCATCGGCGCCAAGCCCGAGGACGCCTTCTTCGTGCGTTGTGACCGCACGACGATGACGCAGAACGACCTCGACAACGGCCGAATGGTCTGCCTCGTCGGGCTGGCGCCGAGCCGTCCGGCCGAGTACGTGATCTTCCGCGTCGGCCAGTGGACTGCGGACTCCAAGGTCTGATTGAGGAGCGACTCAGATGGCAACCCAACGCAACAACCCCTACGGCGCCTTCAACTTCCTGGTGTCGCTCGGCGACGGTGACGAGAACAACGTCATCGCGGGCTTCTCGGACGTGTCGGGCATCGGCACGGAAATCAACTTCTCCGAGTACCGCAACGGCAACGACCTCGTGAACACGGTGCGCAAGATCGCCAACACCTTCAAGCAGGAAGACGTCACGCTCAAGCGCGGCCTCATCGGCTCGACCGACCTGTTCAAGTGGGTGAAGGATGTGCGCGAAGGCGCCGACGGACGACGCACGGTGACCATCACCGTGCTCGACGAGGCGCGCAAGCCGGTGACGGCCTTCAAGCTCACCAACGCGCAACCCAAGAAGTGGGTCGGTCCCACCTTGGCCGCGAAGGGCGGCGGCGAGGTGGCGATGGAAGAGCTGCACATCGCCCACGAGGGCGTGTTCTTCGAGTAAGGCGGCCGTCGCGAACCTCGAACGGCGCGCCCTCCACAGCTCGCCGCGGGCTTCGCACTGACCTCGCACAAGAGCCTCCCATGCTGTCATCCGTCCGCTCACCGCTAGGCGCTCCCGGCGTGTTCGCACTGCCGGAAGTGCGCGCGCCCTCACTGCATCCGCAGCGCATGGACGTGTGCGCCGTCGTTGGCGTGGCTCCGCGCGGACCGGCGCGTGTGCCGGTGGTGGACACCACCTGGCCGCCGGGCTGGCGCATGGTGACGGACGTCGCGCGCCCGCTGCGCCGCAGCCAGCCGGTGCTCGTGCGCAGCTTCGACGAATACGTGCAGCAGTTCGGCGCCTTCGAAGGGCCGGGAATGCTGCCACAGGCGGTGGCCAGTTTTTTCGAACAGGGCGGTCGGCTCGCGTGGATCGTGCGTGTCGTGCGGAATCGCATTGCCACCTTCGACGACGGCTGCTCGAAAGGATCACTCGACAAGCTCTTCACGCAGAAGCTCGGCTTCATCGCGCGCAACGAGGGCCGCTGGGGCGATGCGCTGCGTGTCTCGATGAGCGTGTCGACGAGCTCGCTGGCCTTCACCCTGGATGGCGCTTCGCAACTGCTGGTCGATCCACGCGCACCCGTGCAGGCCGGTTGCACGCTGCGCCTGACCGACTCCGACGGCCACGCGATGCTGACGGTATGCGAAGGCCTGAGCCGTGTGCGCGATGCCAACAAGGCGCGTGAACGCTTCGTGCTCGAACTCAGCGTCACGCCGCCCAATCCGCCGACGCGTGCCGAACTGGTCGAGGCCAACATTGAGATCTCGGACGACGCCGGTCGGAGCGAGCGTTTCGAACATCTCGCGCTGGTGGCGGACCATCCGCAGAGTTTGTCCAACGTGCTGTGCGACAGGTCGGCGCTCGTGTGGCCCGATCCGTCGTGGGCCGGCAGCACGCTCACGCCGAAGGACGTGCAGGTCGAATACTTGGTCGGCGAGTTCGAAGCCTTCACCGGTGGCAAGGACGACTGGGACCAGCTCGTTCATGACGACTTCTTCGATGCGGAGTGGTCGGCCGCCGAAGACCTGCCGGGCGACGGCATCATGTCCTTGGCCGGTGTCGACACTGTGACCCAGATCGTGGTGCCGGATCTGTACCAGCCGGCACAGTGGTCCGGCGCGGAGTTCATCGATGCGATACCGCAGGGCACCGCGGGCAAGGCCTTCAGTGAATGCAAGGAGGTGCCGCCCATCGCCGCAGTCAAGAGCCATCCGCCCAGCGAGTTGAGCGGCCTCATCCTCGACCCGCGCACCCAGTCGGGGCTCGACGACGTGATCGCGTTGCAGCGGCGGGTGCAGGACTTCTGCGAACAAACGCAGAACCACATCGCCCTCATCGACGTGCCGCCGGGCCTGTCGCAAGGGCGCATCGAGTACTGGCGCTCGCAGTTCGACACGAGTTGGATGGCGGCCTATCACCCGTGGCTGGTGCCCTCGCGCCGCACCTTCCAGTCGACCGACAACGTGCACGCACTGTCGCGTCGTATGCCGCCTTCCGCGGTGGCAGCCGGCATCGTCGCGCGCCGCGAGCTCGAACGCGGCATTCAATACGGCCCTGCCAACGAGGTCGCGCGCGAGATCGTGCACGTCGCCGAAGCGCAGCCGCCGGGACGCGCCGACGTCATGCATCCGATCAACGTGAATTGCTTCGTGCGTGAGCCGCAGGGCATTGCGCTGGTGGCTGCAAGAACGCTGTCGCGCGACAGCGACTGGCGGCAGTTGTCGGTGCGCCGGCTCATTTTGATGCTGCGTCGCACGCTTTTGGTCCAGATGCAGTGGGCCGTGTTCGAGCCCAATGGTCCACGCCTGTGGCGCGACATGCAGCACGCCGTCGAAAGCCTGCTGCGCACGCTCTTCCGTGCGGGCGCATTTGCCGGCCGCACGGAGGCCGAGTCGTTTTTCGTCCACCTGCGCACCGAGCAATCGCTGCTCGATCGCGGCCAGTTGCTGGTCGAGATCGGCGTGGCTCCTGCCGAGCCGCTCGAATTCATCCTCGTGCGTTTGCGCCGCGATGGCGACGGCACGCTGAACCTCGAGGAATGAGCGCGCCATGGCCGACACCGTGATCCTGCTCACCGCCTTCCGTTTCGAAGTGCGCCTGCTGCGCTCGCCCGACGTGGTAGCGGGCCGGCAGAACCTGCCGGGCGCAGGCGAGGGTTACAGCCCGCCGACGGGCGCGGCCGAACTCGGCACCGGCGGCTTCCAGGAATGCGCCGGTCTCGAGATCGAGATGGACATTCAGGAATATCAGGAAGGCGGCCGCAACAACGGCACGGTGCGCCGCGTGGGCCGCGCAAAGTACCAACCCATCGTGCTCAAGCGCGGCATGTTCTTTCGCAGCGACGGCGACGGCCAAGTCAACACCGAGCTGTGGCACTGGATGCAGCGCATCGTCAACGGCGAGCGGCCGGTGCCGCGTTACGACGGGCTCATCCACGTGATGGGCAACGACAACGCGGTGCGCGCCACGTGGATGTTCGACCGGGCGCTGCCGTCGAAGATCCGCGGCCCCGAGCTGAACGCGAAGACGGGCGAGATCGCCATCGAAGAGCTGACCATCGCGCACGAAGGCCTGCGCCTCCTGCCCGCGGAGACGCCGCCATGAGCGGTCTCACCAAAGCCTATCTGGCGGAGATCACTTCCGGCAACAGCCCGACCGAAGTGGGCGGGACCAAGGTCGACGTGCAGTTCAACCCGACGACCTTGCGCGTGCAGATTTCGAACAAGACGGCGGGCGGTCAACAAGCCGGCGCGCAGGCGCGGCAACGGCCTGGAACCGGCGAGATGCAGGTGAGCTTCGACCTCGTGTTCGACACGGCGGACGAAGGAACCACCGACCAAGGCAAGAGCGTGCTCGACAAGACGCAGATGGTCGAGCGCTTCGTGCGCCCGCGCGGTCCGCGTGCGGGTCAGGAAGCGCCGCCGCGCGTGGTCTTCGTGTGGGGAAGTTTCCTCGTGCAGGGCACGATGGAAAGTGCCAACATCGACCTCGATCTCTTCGACGCCAAGGGCGTGCCGCTGCGCGCCAAGGTGGCCGTGAGCATCAAGGGACAGGACCCGCGCTGGACCTACACGCCGGCACCGACACCGCCGGGTGGCAACAGTGCGGCCGCACCGGCCGGCGGCGCGGCACGGCCCGGCAGCGGCACGACGCTGCCGCCGGGTGCCCCGGGCACGCAGGGCAACGGCTTGTCGCCCGACCGCATCGTGCAGGCCATGCCGGGCGAAAGCCTCGCGCAGCTCGCCGCACGCGCGGGTTTCGATCCGTCGGCATGGCGCGCGCTGGCCGATGGGCTCGCCAATCCGCTCAAGCTTCAGCTCGGGCAAGAGGTGCCCATGCCTTCGAGTTCGGGCAAGGGTGCGGCCACCGGCAATGCGGGCCAGGGCAGCGAGCCTGCGAAGACGGCAGCGAGCTTGCCGCTCGTGAATGCCGCGCAGGCGACCACCAGCGGCGATGGCAGCAACGAGACCTCGCGCAGCAATCGGCCTGCCGCGGCAGACCCGGTGCGGCAGGGTCACGCGGTGACAAGCCAAGGTGGCTTGCAAGGGGCGATCGCGCAAGTGAAGAGCGCCGCGCATCAACAAGGCGCCGGCTCCAGTTTGTCGGCCTTCGGATTCGATGGCGGCGCGACGGCCGATGCGAGCGACCGGCCTTGGGGCAGGGGCGTTCCGTTGCGCCCGAAGTTCGGCAGCACCCAAGGCAGCCCGCGGCGCGACCCGACGCAGGCCGGATGGTTGATGCGCCCGCCGACGGCCAGTGGCGAGAGTGGATCGCTCGCCAGCGTGCCGCCGCTGCGTGCGCCACGCCTGTCGAGAAAGTCCGGCTGCGGCGGCGGTTGCGGATGCCGCAGCTGCAAGGGCGGCAACGCCTGATCAGGACACGGGAGAAACACACATGCCCATCCAACTCAACGACGTCGAGACCCATGTCGACGTGGACCCGCCCGGCGGCGGTCATCCCGAGCCGCCGCGCACGCAGGCGCCGCCCGAAGCGCTGCCGCGCTGGCAAGAGCTTGCGCGCCGCAACGCGCAACTCGACGAGCGCACGTCGGCCTGGGGCTTCGACGACTGATCACGACCTGCAGTTGCCATGTCCACTCCGTCCGAATCACTTCAATCCGCCACCGTTCCCGAGTTCAAGGTGGACGGTCAGGTGAAGGCCGACCTGGCGCGCGACCTCGCGCTGATCCAGATCGACGAGGACGTGAACGGCCTGCGCCGCATGCTTGCGACTTTCGTCGCTGTGGGGCCGCGCGATGGTGAGCGCGACGAACAGCTCAACTGGTTGGACGGCAGCGTGCTTGACTTCGGCAAGTCCATCACCGTCTCGATGGGGCCGAGCGATGCGCGCGAAGAAATGTTCAGCGGCAAGGTGAGCGCGCTGGAACTCTCGATGGACCAGGGCCGCGCGCCCGAGGTCGTGTGCCTCGCCGAAGACAAGCTCATGGACCTGCGCATGACGCGGCGCTTCAAGAGCTACGAGAACGTCAGCGATTCGGACCTCGTGCAGCAGATCGCGTCGCAGCACGGTCTGACCCCGCAAGCGGATGTACAGGGTCCCACGTGGCAACTGGTGCAGCAGTGGAACCAGAGTGACCTGGCGTTCTTGCGCGAGCGAGCGCGACGGCTCGCGGCCGAGGTGTGGGTGGCCGATGGCGCCTTGCACGTGGCCACGCGTGACAAGCGCAATGGCAAGGCAGTGACATTGATCCAGGGCGGCAACCTGATGCAGGTCCGATTGCGCGCCGACCTCGCGCATCAGCGCAGCAAGGTGGTGGTCGGAGGATTCGACGACGCCGAACAAGACGCCATCGACGAAGACGCCGGCAGCAGCGACCTCACCGCGGAAGCGCAAGGCAACACGCACGGCGCGCAGGTGCTGGAGCGGGCCTTCGGCGAACGCGTGAGCTACCGCGTTCGCGAGGTGCCGCTGCAGGATGCGCAGGCCACGGCGCTCGCACGCGCCTCGCTGTTGGCGCGTGCGCGGCGCTTCGTCAGCGTGAGCGGCGTGGCCGACGGCAATACCGCGATCCGCGTGGGCAGCCTGCTCAAGCTCGAACGCGTGAGTTCGCTGTTCGAAGGCGATGGGTTCTATGTGACACGGGTGCGCCATCAGTTCGACCTCGAAGCGGGGTTTCGCTCGCACTTCGATGCAGAGCGTGCTTGGACGGGGAGTCGTTCATGAGCCATCAGCATCGCTTCCCGAGTGATGGCGAGGGGCCGCGGTGGTTCGGTGTCTATCCGGCGATCGTCAGCGACCTCGTCGACCCGGATTCCAAGGGCCGCATCAAGGTGAAGTTCCCGACCTTTGGCGCGGCCGGCGAAACCGTCACCGCGTGGGCCACGCTGCTCACGCCCTATGCCGACGATGACCAAGGCTTCGAGGTCTTGCCCGAGGTCGATTCGCAAGTGATCGTCGCCTTCGAAGCCGGCGACCCGACGCGGCCTTACATCATCGGTGCGTGCTGGAACGGCAAGCGTGCGCTGCCCGAATCCGCGCAGTCGACCAACAACCTGCGCACGCTCAAGACGCGCTCGGGCAGCATGCTGCAGTTCGACGACTCCGAGGGCGCGGCCAAGGTCACGCTGTCGATGAAGAGCGGCCACAAGCTGGTGCTCGACGACTCGGCCAACGAGGTGACCTTCGAGCACAGCAATGGCAGCAAGGTCAACATCAACATCGCCGGGCAGGTGACCATCACCGCCAACGCCACGGTGGAGATCAACGCCTCGGCCGTCAACGTGCATGCGCCGACGGTGATGTGCGACGGCATCGTGCAGTGCACGACCTTGATCGCATCGAGCGGCGTGGTGTCACCGAGCTACACGCCCGGTGCGGGGAACGTTTGGTGAGTGCCGTCGCCATCCCCGCCGGAACATGGCGCCTGGTCGGCCCGTGGTACCGCTGGCCGCGTCCCGCGCTGCCGGAAGACGGTCGGGTCGCTGGACCCGCGATTCAGAAATTTGCCGGCAACAGCTTTGTCACCGACTTCCTTGCCACGCCGCAGCATTCCTTGAAGTACGACGAGGTGATCGACGTGGTGAACAGCCATGACCTCGTCAGTGCCGGGACGGTGGGCAGCAAGATCAGCACGCTGTTCGCGCTCAACAGCAAGGGCGGGCCGGCCGGGCCTGGCGATCCGCCCTTCCGCGCGCGGCTCGCGCCCAGCAGCCTGCGCAAGCTCTACCAGCCGACGCACGACCGCCACTACGTCGTCACTTGCGAGCTGCATTGCGACGAGCCGGGCTTTCCACGTGTCGCGCGGCAGAAGGTGTGTCAGCAGGGCTTCGTCGTGCGCCGGCGGCGCAGCGTCGTGCCTGCCGGCATCACTTCGGGCGACATCGAGGCGCAGGTGACGATCGTGCGCAAGGCCGAAGCCGATCTCTACGAACTCGACACGCTCGCGATGACGGCGAACGACCCGGCGTTGACGGCAGGCCTGCGTGCCAATGCACAGGCGCGGCAGGTCGAGTTGTCCAAGTCCGCGACCCCGCCCACCTGGGCCGGCCTCGTCGCGCAACGCCGCAGCGACCTCGCCACCAGGCGCGCCGCGCTGCAGGACTGGTACAAGAAAGACGGCGTCTCGGTGCAGGTGGAAGGTTGGTTCCCGCAGCCGAACAAGGGGCCCGACGCGCGCGGCCAGTGGAAGCTGCTGGCCGATGAAGCGGCGCAACTCGCCGACATCATTTCGGGCGAACAGTTCTATCCGCTGTTCCCGGTGGTGCCCGATCCGCGTGAGACCACGCACGACGCAGCGGGCCGCACGATGTACTACGGCGTCGTGCCCACCAATGACCTGCAGCACGACGTCGCCGGCAAGCCGCATTTCGACGATTTGTCCACTTACGAGATTCGTTGCTTCGTGCGTGCGCACCACGCCTGCCCGCCGCGCGCCGGCAAGCAACCGGACTGCCATGGCGCGCTGACCTGGAGCCGCGCGAGCGAGGCCTTCCGTGTGGCCGCGCCCTTCGACATCCTGGGCACGGCCAACCGCCCCATCACCATCAAGATGCCCGACCTGCGCGACCTCGCCGCGCAGGCGGCGCTGCGGCCGCGCGGCAAGCTCTCGCCGGTGCGTTTCGTGCAGCCGCAGCACCTGTCGCCCAAGGTCGTCGCCGGCAAGCCGAGCAAGAACGCGGTGGGCGGCGAAGCCATCTGCAGCTTCTCGATTCCGCTGATCACGATCATCGCGCTGTTCGTGCTCAACCTCTTCCTGCCCATCGTCGTCTTCATCTTCCAGCTGTGGTTTCTGCTGGTCTTCCGCTTCTGCATTCCGCCGTCGATCAAGATCGCGATGGATGTGGATGCAGCACTCGCCGTGACGCCGCCGGGGATCGATCTCGATGTCGACTTCCAGGTCAAGGTGAGTGGCCTGGACCAGACAGCAGCGCAACTCAATGCGCTCTTGATGATCGGCAGCGGCAGCAATCCGAACGACATGCACGACCGCATCAAGGAAGACTCGGGCACGGACGAGACGCCCGATCTCGACGGCCTGGGCAACAACGCGCTCGGTCCGCTCAACCAGTCGATGGCCGACAACGCAGCGCTCAAGCTCAACGCCGATGGTTCGCTGCCCACGCCGCCGGATGTCGGTGAGCCGTTGGTCTTCGAAGACAAGGTAACGCCGGTGTGGCCCACGGTGGGAGCTGCCAAATGAGCAGCGTCCTCAATCGTTATCAGCGACTCGGCCAAGGACTGGGCCAGCCGCTCGCGCCCGATTCGACCGGCCGTCTGCCGGTCGTGTCCGGGCCGGAGAAAGTGCGGCAAGCCATCTACACGCTGCTCGACACCGACCCGGGCGAGCGCGTGATGCGGCCCGACTTCGGCTGCGGGCTGCGGCGCTATCTGATGCAACCCAACAACCCGGCGACACGCGCTGGCATCCAGCGCGAGATCACGCATTCGCTCACGCGCTGGGAGCCGCGCGTGAAGCTGGTCGACATCGCCGTCACGCCCACCGACGACCGCGCGATGGTGCTGATCGAAATCCACTACGCCCACGTGCTCGACGCGCGTCAGGACGTGCTTGTTTATCCCTTCTATCTGGAGCACGACCGATGAGACATCCGACGTGGTCCCTACGAACGCAGTCCACACCCACCGGAGGCCCATCTTGCCGCTGATCGCCCCCATCCTGGACGACCGCAGCTTCGAGGACATCTTCGCGGAGCTGCGCAACCGCATTCCCGTCTACACGAGGGAGTGGACGGACCACAACGACAGCGACGTCGGAATCACGCTGCTGCAGCTCTTTGCGTACCTCGGTGAAGGCCTGCAGTTCCGCTTCAACCAGATCCCCGAAGCCACCCACGTTGCCTTCCTCAAGCTGCTCGACCTGCCGATGCAGCCCGCGCGGCCTGCGCAAGCCTTGATGCGCTTCGAAAGCAAGGTCGCCAACGGCATCTCGCTGTACGGTGGTGACCAGGTCAAGGCCGGCAAGACGCTGTTCACGCTCACGCAGGACGCCACCATCTGGCCGCTCGATTGCGTGGCCGTCGCACGCCGCAGCCTGCTGAGCGAAGAAGAACTCGCCAAGCCGTCGCGCGTTCGCGAGTTCATCGAATCGCTGGACCCCGAGGTGCGTGTCGCCGTGCAAGGCAGCGTCGATGCGGTCAAGAGCGCGAAGGGCGGCGATGCCGTCGCACCCTACGAGACCGTGACGATGGCCTCAGACGGCAGCTCGCCGTCCATTGACTTCTCGGGCACCGTTGACGGCTGCGTGTGGCTCGCGGTGCTCGCGTCTGCCGACCTGAAGATTCCCGTCGCCGACCTGCCCGACCCCGTGAAGGGACTCAAGCGCGTGGACGGCCGAACGCTGTCGCTGTCGGTCGGCTTCTCGCCCAAGGCCTGGTTCCCGAACATCGACGAAGCGCCGGTGTGTGCGCAGGAGAACGGCCCTTCGCTGGTGTGGCAAGTCTCGCTCGCCAAGCCAAGGCCCGACGGCAGCGTCGACTACACGCCGGTGCGCGTGGCCGGCGACACCAGCATGGGCTTCACGCGCGAAGGCGTGGTGCGGCTCGAACTGCCCGCCGACCTCGCAAACCTCGGCGCGCCCGTGGCCCCCGCGGGACTCGCCGGCACCGGAACCTTCCCGCCCGAACTCGACGACGACCGCGCCGAGCGCCTATGGTTCTGGCTGCGCGTGTGGCGCAGCGACCAGAGCCGCATCGGCGAGGTGCAGCTCGTCACACTCAACGCCGTGCCTTGCGAACAGGTGGTCGCCGCTGTGCCGCAACTGCTGGGCACGGGCACCGGTCAGCCCGACCAGGTCTACACGCTCGCGAGTTCGCCGGTGCTCGTCGACGCGCGCTATCCCGTCAAGCTGGAAGTGCAAGAGGGCGGCACCTGGACCCCCTGGTCACAGGTCGATTCGCTCGATGCATCAGGCCCGTCGGATCGCGACTTCACGGTGGATGCCGAAGCGGGCAGCGTGCGTTTCGGGCCGCTCTATCCGCAGCTGGGCGAACGCATCCGCGTGTCGAGCTATCACGTGGGCGGCGGGGCGGCGGGCAACGTGCCGCCCAACACCATCGCCAAGTTCGGCGACACCTTGCCCGGCCCCACGCCGCCCGAGCCGCTGCGCCGTCCGGCGCAAGTCGCGTCGGCGCTGAAATGCGGCAACCCGTTCGCCGCGTATGGCGGTGTCGACAGTGAAAGCATCGACGATGCCTTGCGCCGCATCCCGACCGAGTTGCGGCGCAACCGCCGCGCCGTCGCACGCGACGATTTCGCGAGCCTCGCCATGCAGACGCCGGGCCTCGAACTCGGGCGGGCCGAATGCCTGCCGCTCTTCCATGCCCCCAGCCGCACGCGCAAGCCCGGCTGCGTGAGCGTGGTGGTGTGGCCATCACGCGATCCGCAGCATCCGAACGCGCCCCTGCCCGATGCGTGGGAGCTGGCGCAGGTGTGCAGCTGGCTGGACCGCTGGCGTCTCGTGACCACCGAGCTCTATGTGATTCCGCCGACCTATCGACGCATCGCCATCGCGATCTCGGTGAAGGTGCGCGAAGGCTACGGGCTCGACGCCGTGCGCGACTGGACCGACGTGCTGCTACGCCAGTACCTCGCGCCACTGCCGCCCTACGGCCCCGACGGCCGCGGCTGGACCCTGGGACGGCGCGTGATCGCGCGCGAACTCGAAGGCGCGGCGATGCAGGTCGAAGGCGTCGAATACATCGAGGACCTGCGCATGGACGTGTCGTCGATCACCAGCGATGGCCGGGAGACGTGGACGCCTACGGACGTGATGCTGCTCAACGAGTGGGAAGTGCCGGAGGTGGCGGGAATCATCGTGGTCGATGGTGTGTTGCCTGCACCGGGAACCGGCCTCGCGCCGCCGCCGGTGAAGCCGCCCGTGCCGGTGCCCGTGCTGAGGGAGGAGTGCTGATGCACGCATTCGGACATCGATCGATGAACGACGCACTCGTAGCCCGGGTGCAACCCGGGGACGCGCGTTCACGCCAAGGCACGGTCCCGGGCCTCACCCGGGCTACGAGGCCGAGGTAGGCAAGACCATGCGACTCATCCCCGACTCGGGCACCCGCGTGATGCGAGGCAGTCCGCAGTGGCGCCGCTGCGCGCTGCGCGACACGATGTCGGTGGACGACGTGGTGACGCTCGAGATCCAGACGCCGGTGTCGCCGCCGCCGGACGCGAGCGGCGAATTCAGCGGGGGCTTCGCGGGACTCGCCTTCGATCCGCGTTGCCGCTTGTTCCATGCGCAGCCGGAAGACGGCAAGGTCGAGTTCGTGCTGTGGGGCCACACCACGGCGATCGGCGTGCACGACGACACGCCGCACCCTTTCGAAATCAGCGCGGCGGGCACGGAAATGGAAGACGTGCCGACGGGCGCTCTGCCGAAACGCCCGGTTTCGCTGGCCTGCGACAGCAAGGACTATCTCTACATCGCCGACCCGGACGACAAGTCGGTGTGGCTCATCGACACCTGGCAACAGGAAGTCGCGAGACGTGTTCCCTTTGACGAGATGCCGCTCGATCTCGCGACCGACGGCGATGCGATCTTCGTGCTGCTGGCCGATGGCAGCACCTGGTTGCTCACGCCTTGCGACCCGCCAGTGCGCACCACGTGGCCCGCGGTGGTTGGCGCCGAGCGGCTGGCGGTGGCCTCGTCGTCTTCGAAGACCAAGCGCGACGCATGGGTGCTCGTTCACGCCGGCAAATTCGATGCGACGGTGCATGCATTGCACTCGACCACCACGTTCACGCAGCCCTTCTGCACCGACCTGGTCATCGAAGCGGCGTCATCCGCCGATACGGGCGGCGTGCTGGTGCTCGCACAACGGCCCGGCGAAGAATTCCTGCGCTTGCAGATCGAGCGCACGGGACCCAACAAGGCACTGCCCGGGCTCATCGCGCCGAACTACGACGGACGCGGCATCGCCATTGCGCCCGACGCGCGCATCGCCTACTGGACGAAGCAAGGCTTGCGGCACGCAGCACCGGCGCGAGCGCGCTATCGGCAGACGGGGCTGGTGTACGGCTTCGCGCTCGACTCTGACCAGGACCAGAGCAACTGGGGCCGCATCATCGTCGAAGCCTGCGTTCCAGAAGGCACGCAGATCCGCTTCTGGGCCTTCACGCGGGATGACCTCGAATTCGCCGATCCCATCGGCGGGCCGAGTGCGGACGATGGTCCGCCGGTGCTGTCGCAGCGCATGTGGGACCTGCACAGGGAAAATCCGCAGACGCTGTTCCGCGATCCGTCACAGCGGCCCTTGTCGCCGGCGCCGGAAGACGGCTTCGCGCTCTACGACGCGCCGGTGATGGCCTCTCCAGGGCGTTACCTGTGGCTGGTGTTCGAGCTGGACGGCACACGCAGCAAGAGCCCGCGCATCCGGTCGGCGCGCGTGGCCTATCCGGGGCATGGGCTGCTTTCGCAACTGCCGCGCACTTTGTGGCGTGAAACGGCGGCGCGGGAATTCTTGTTCCGCTATCTCACGCCCATCGCCGCGATGCTCGATGAGTGGGAGGCGGTGAGCGGCACCCGCCACCGCCTGCTCGACGCGCGCATCGCGCCGCCGGCCGCGCTGTCGTGGCTCGCCGGTTTCGTCGGCCTGGTGCTCGACCCATGCTGGCCCGCGCAAGTGCAGCGGCGAATGATTCTCGAAGCGGCTCCGCTGTTCCGCAAGCGCGGCACCCTGAACAGCCTGCGCCGGATGATCGAGATACTGACCGACTCGCAGGTCATCGTCATCGAGCATTTCCGCCTGCGCGGCGGCGGCGTCGTCGGCAACCCTGACTCCATCGCCTCGCAGGCGGTGCTGGGCGTGGGCTACCGCGTGGGCGGCGTGATCGGCGATCCGACTGCGGCGACGACCATCGAAGGCGCCGAGCCGGTGGACTTCGACGACTTCGCGCACCGCTTCACCGTGACTGTGGTGGCCGCGCTTGACGACGGGCAGCTCACCTGCGTGCGGCGGCTCATCGAGATGCACAAGCCGGCGCACACCGATTTCACGCTGTGCACGGCGAGCAGCGGGATTCGTGCGGGGCTGGGTGCGCACGTGGGCATCTCGTCGGTGGTCGGCAAGTCGGCGGGCTTCGAGCGGGCCTTGCTGGGTGATGCGGTGTTGGGCGGTGGATATCTGTTGGGCCGGCCTGCGCTTGATCCGGAGGGTGACGCATGAGCCTCATGACCGTCGACCGCCTCCGCACGACCTTCCATTCGCCGGTGCCCCTCGCCGACGACCGTTGCGATGCGTGGCAATCTGCCTTTGCCGCACAAGACGCCGACTCGCTTGCCGCGGGGCTGGTGCGCGAGGATGAATGGCTGTTGATCCGCCACCTACGCCTCGTCGCGCGCTGGCGCGCCGACGAGGTCGATGCCGATGTCGGGCAGGTGTGGGGCAAGGCACTGCGACGCTCGATCGACGAGGCGCTCGCCAGTGGAGCCGACAGCAATTGCATTCGCTATTCGAGCCACCGCGAGGCCATCGCCGACATGCTCTATCGCAGCGCCCTGGGCGAACGCACGCGGCAGTGGGCGTGGCAGTGCATGGGGCTGATCGAACGGGCCGACGTGGATTGCGGTGGGGTGCTCGACAGCGGCGTTCGGCAGCTGCTGCATTCGCCGGAATGGATCTGGCCGGTGCTGCAACGCATCGTCGCGGGCGAGGAAGCGACGGCGGCATTGACGGCCCTGCTGCGCGGCATGCCGGCGTCGGCGTGGACGAAGCTCTTCGCCGCTTGCCCACAAACGGTGCCGTATGCGCGCTGGATGGGCGATGCGATCCACGGTGCGTCACCCTTGACTGAGGATGTGGCAGATGAGCCTGGCATGCGCGGCTCGCCGGCCGCTCGGCGGCTGCTGGTCTGGGCGCAAGCGCGCTCGCATTTCGTGCAGCGCCATGTCGCCACACTGGCGGTCTTGCTGGCTGCACTCGTGTGGCCGGCATCGGGCAGCACGAATGAGGTGTCGCGTCAGCGCGCCCGACTCGCATGGGCGCGCTTGGCTGGTGCCTTGTCGCGTGCAGAAGTTGCGAAGTCTGCGAAGCCGTCGCCTTCGCATGCGACGCCGACCCCCGGCGACCTACGCGAAGACATGCAGATTGAGCCCACGCAGAAGCCGCGCGATGAACACGACGAACCTGCGCCGCGCGAACTTCCGAAGCTGCCCGACACGACCGCATGGCAAGCCACGCGACATGCGGGTCTGCTGTTCTGGCTGAGCCGCATCGCAGCAAGCGGCGCGTTGGAGTGGCTGGACCAACAAGCCGACGCACCCGCTGACGGCCTGCGCCTGCTCCTGCGCGAACTGGCCCTGGCCATGGACGTTCCCGACGACGACCCCGCGTTCGCCGTCTTCTGCGGCGGCACGGTACCGCAAGCCGAAGCACCGTTGTCGATCGCCGACAAGGCCGGAAGCATCGTCAACCAATGGAGCACATGGCTCGCTGACGCCGCCCCCGACCTTCCCGAGCCTCGCATCGCCACCGTCTGCAAACGCGACGGCCGCCTGCGTCTCGAACCCGGCTGGGTCGAACTGCATCTGCCGATCGCGAGCGTCGACACGTCGATCCGCCGCATCGCGCTCGATCTCGACCCGGGCTGGCTGCCATGGCTCGGATGCGTCGTGAGGATTCACTATGACGAATGACCGATCCACCGCGGCCGCCCACGAGACGCTGATCGCCGACGTGCGAGCACACACGCGCCACGCACTGGCGGGCGCCGGATTGCGCCTCGCGCGCAGCCTGGCCCGGCGCTTCGGCGTCGATGATTCGCGTGCGCAGCCGATCAGCGGCCTCGCCGATCCAGCACGCGACGCGATCACCGGAGCACTCGCGTTCGCCGAACAGTTCGCCCACGAACTCGGGCCTGTCACCCGCATCGCGCCCAGCGGCCACGCGCTCATCCGGCTCGAATCCATGGCCCGCACGCCGCGTGTCGCGGCCATCCTCACGGACCTCGTGCTGCTCGCCTGCCTGCCCGAAGCGCACGAAGGCTTCGGCACGCTGTGTCGTCTCATGCATCCCGATGGTGTGCCGCGACCGACCGGGGCACTGGCCCTGCATTGGCTCGAATCCGAAACCGGCGACAGCCCGCTCGATCGTCCTTTCGCGGTGCGCGACCAGATGGAAGAACTGCTCTGCCATTCGCCGCTCGTCGCCTTGGGCCTGGTGCAACTGCGCGGCGACGGCCCTTGGCACAGCCGCAGCCTGCACCCCGGGCCAGGGGTCTGGGAAGCGCTGATGGCACGCGCGCCGCAGCTCGATCACGCCGAACTCGTGGGCGGCTATGCGCAAGTTCCTGGCCTCGAACAATGGCTCGCCGTGCCGGCGACCGCGCAGGCCATTGCCGCGTTGCGGCGCGCACTGCCTTGCCAGATCCTGCTCATCGGCGGCGACGTCGCCATGCGCGCCACGCGCGTGCGCGCCTTGCTGGGGGCCGCGCAAACGCCGTCGATCCGAAGCACCATCGACAAGCTCGAAGGCGACGCCCGCGTGCAGCACGTCGGCGCGGCCTACACGGCGGCTTTTATGCACCAGGCCTGCTTGTGGCTCGAATCGCGCAGTGATGATCCGCCGCCCGATGCGTCCAGCGACATGGCCATGCCGCGAATCGACTGGGCGATGACGGTGATCACCAGCGCGCGCTCCGAGAAACTGGTGCCGATGCTGGGTGTGCCGCTGATTCGCGTCAGCGTCGAATCGCTCGCTCCGGTCGCGCGTCGCGCGCTGTGGCAATCGCTGCTGCCGCAGCTCGGTGACCACGCCGGGCTGCTCGCGGCGCGCTACCCCATCGACCCCGACGACGCGCGCGACGTGGTCCGCGACCTCGGCTTGCGGCAGAGCCTGTCCTCCTCGCCGCTCGCGCTCGACGAGGTCGGTGACTGCATCCGTGCCCGCACGCCTTGGCACGGCCGGCCTGGCGTGCAGCGTGTGACGCCGCGTGCCGACTGGGCTGCGTTGCTCTTGCCGGACTCCGCCCGCAAGCAGATTCAATCCGCCGTGCGGCGCGTGCTGCAGCAGATCACCGTGCTTGACGACTGGGGCTTCGCGCAAGGCCGCGCCGAACGGCGCGGAGTGCGACTCCTCTTCTTCGGACCGCCCGGCACCGGCAAGAGCCTCGCGGCCGAAGTGATGGCGCGTGCGCTCGGCGTGGACCTGCTGGTGGTCGACCTCGCGAGCCTGGTGTCGAAATGGATAGGCGAAACCGAGAAGAACCTCTCGGCCGTGTTCGACATGGCCGAGCGCTCGCGCGCGCTGCTGCTGTTCGACGAGGCCGACGCGCTCTTCGCCAAGCGCACCGATTCACACGACGCGCACGACCGCTACGCCAACCTCGAGACCGCTTATCTGCTGCAGCGCCTGGAGCGCTACGAAGGCGTGACGGTGCTCACCACCAACCTGCGCGCCAACCTCGACACGGCGTTCTCGCGGCGCTTCGAATACATCGTCGACTTTCCCGAACCCGACGCCGCCGCGCGCGAGGCCTTGTGGCGCTTGCATCTGCCCGCGACTGCGCCGCTCGCGGCCGACGTGGACCTGCCCGAACTCGCTGCCTGGTATGCGCTGTCGGGCGCACAGATCAAGAACGCCGCGCTGGCCGCGGCCTTTCTCGCAGCGGCCGCGGGCCTGCACATTCATCAACGCCACTTTCTGCTGGCCGTCGAGCGCGAGTTCGACAAGGCGGGCCGCGCACACCCGGGCTTTCCGCCGCATTACCGCTGGTCGCCCGACGACGCGGCCGATTCCACACCGTCGCTGCCCGCGACGCTTTCCATTCCACCGAACGCCCCCTGACTGGAGGACCTCACCATGGCCACGACCCTCGCACAATATTGGACCGACGAAGTCACACGACTGAGCGCCCGGCTGGTCACGCAGCGCGCCGAGGTGGCCGCCCAGCGCGCCACATTGCTCGCGGCCCAGGCCATACAACTGAGCGCGAGTGATGCCTTGCGCACGCAGGCCGCTGCGGTCGAAGCCGCGCGCAAGGCGCTCGCCGGCATACCGATGCCCGCCGACGGCGATCCGCTGCTGGCCGCGATGGAGCTGGCCCTGGTGGCACTGGCCGAAGCGCAGGCCGCACTGGCGTCCGCCGACTTCGCGACGCAGGCCGCCGGCGCCGAATTGAAGCGACAGCAGGCGCAAGAAAGCCACCTCGACGCGGCGCTCGCCGAGGCCAAGACGATGCTGTTGCAGGAAACGCTGGCACGCACCGCGCGGCAGGCGATGATCGACAAGCTCACCACGGGCGCGCTGGCGACGTTGGTGACCGATGCGACGGCGGCACTCACCGCATCTGAAACCACGGCACGCGCTCGCGTCGAAGGCGAGTTCCCGAGCAGTGCCACCAACGCGAAGAACTTCCTCAAGCGTGCACGCGCAAGGCGCGGCATCGTCGAAGACTCGGTGAAGACGGCCGGGGTCGTCGAAGCCGCTGCCTACGCGGCCGACACCTCGGCGCTGGCGCAGGCGCAACGCGCGTTCGACGCCGCTGCATCCGCGGTGCGTGTGGTGGCCGAAGCGGCGCCGCGACTCGATGCCGACAAGGCGACGCTCGTGCGCCTGGCCGCACTGCCCGCGGCAACCGCCACCACCTTCCCCATCGTCACGCGCTGGCAGCATGAGCGGCTGCATGACGCGACCAGGAAGACCGCCCGGGAAACGGCGCTCGCCAAGCTGACCGACGTGGATGCCGCCCTCATTGCCGCACGCACCGCGCAGCAGGCCTACGACACCGCCTTGCACGTGGCGATGAAAGCGGAGCCCGACAAGACGCAGGCGCAGCTCGACGCGAGCACCTTGACGACCGAGCGCGGCACGCTGACCACCAAGCTCGGCGATCTCACGACTGCGCGTGCAGCGATGTCGGCCGACGAACTCGCTGCGGTGAAGACGTGGTTCGCGGCCGTCCCCGAAAAGCTGTGGGAAGAGTTGGACAAGCTCGACACCGCGCTTGCGCGTCTCACGGCGCTCGTCGGCCCGCCCACGCCGGCCGACTTGATCACCGCGCTCATCGCAGCAGAGACCGCACTCACCGCCGCACTCACCGCCGACCGTCTCGCCACGCGCCAGCAAGCCGCCGCCGATGCCGCACGCGCGCGTGCCGCCGGCGCGCAAGCGGCAGAGCGCGAAACGGCTTCGACGCGCGCCAAGGCCTACGCCCACAGCGCCGCGCTGTTCTGACAAACCTTCGAACTGAGTTCGAACTGACTTTCGAAACGACGGAGTCGCAAGATGAAACCCAACGACCTCGGTGGACTCGGCTGCAGCGGCCTGCCCGCGATGGAACGCTGCGATGCCGATCTGCCGGACAACCCGCAATGCGCGCCGAACTACCACTTCGGCATGCTGCTCGGTGTGGAAGACTTCCGAGCGGAGCAGGGCTTTCACCTCGGGCAGTTGCGCCGGCATCAGCGGCTGCTGCACGGTGCCGGCGTCGTCGCCGGATATCCGGTGAGCTTCGACCCGAGGGGCTTCGAGCTGCGTGTGGGGCCCGGCGATGCGATCGATGCATTGGGGCGTGACCTCGTGCTCGACGTGGCGCAGTGCGTGAGCCTGCCGCTGTGGTGGCTGGAGCATCGCGGCGAGGACGCCTTTCACGACATCGCCACGCCCGACGACGCGACGCTCGATCTGGACGTGATGATTTGTTATTCAACCTGCCTCGGCAGTCCCGTGCCCGCCATTGCCGAACCTTGCGCCGGCGATGCGGCCGACGTGGCGTACTCGCGGGTGTGCGAGACCGTCGTGCTGTCGCTGGTCCGAACGCCGCCTGCGCCCACCACGCCGCCACCGCATGCCTTCCATCTGCTGCAGATGTGGCTGGGCCTTGTCGGTCCGCGCTTGAACGACCAGGGCAAGCCGGTCGATTCGGACCAGTGGTTGATCGACGGCTACAACGCGCTCAAGGCCTTGCCGCTGGCAGATCAATCCGCTGCGCGCGCCACGTTGCTGCGCGAACTTCTCGCACGCGCCGTGGCTGAAACATTGCCCATGCCGCCTGAGCACGAAGCCGACGAACACGACCTGTGCCTGCCGCTCGCGTGCTTGCGCAACGTGCACATCAAGCTCGACCCAGGCGGCTGGACCGCATCGGTCGGCGCGATCGAGATGGGCGTGCGTGAATCGCTTTTGCCCACGGCATTCCTCCAGGCATTGATGCTCGACGACCCGCGGCCGGAGCCAGCGGTGGCCGGGCCGGTCGTGGTGCACGACGGCGCCACGCTCACGGGCAGCGACCTCGACCTCGTCTTCAGCCAGCTGCTCGCGCCGGCCAGCGTGAGCGCCGATGCCTTCGCCGTCAGCGAGTTCATCGATGCAACCGGCTGGAAACCCTTCATGCCCGCCGCACCGGCCTACGACGAAACCTATCCGGCCAAACCCACCGTGCGCCTCGTGCTCGACCGCGCGCCGACCGGGTCGCTGGTGCGCGTCACCGTGGTCGGCACAGGCAGCACACCGCTTCTGGGCGCCAAGTTGATTCCCGCCGGCGCTGTCCATCCCGACAGCGAAGGCCGCACCCTCACCACTTCCATCCACAGGGGCTAAGCCATGGGCAAGCAATTCGAGATCAGCGCCGAAACCGTGGAGCTCACGGCGACCGACGGCGTGGCTTTCATCGAGCAGGCGAGTCCTCTCACCCGGCTGCATTACTTCGACGGCAAGGCACTGCGTGCAGACGCCTTCGCGCTGGAGCAGGACTATCACCGCACGCGCACGCGGCTGGGCAACATCGCCGGCGGCTGGGGCGCGGTGAATGGGCTGGGCATCTCGCTGTCGGGCAATGAACTCGACGTGAGCGCGGGACTCGCGATCACGGCGGCCGGCAACTTCGTGCTCGCGACGGGTGAGATGCACGCGAATCTCGCGGACCTCTTGTCGGTCGCGGCGGCGCCGCCGCCCGAAGGCTCCGCGAACTTTGCGGATTGCATGGAGAAAGCCAAGCCCGGCGTGAAGGAAACGGCGGGGCTTGCGATCTACGAGATCACCGTCGGGCCGGTCGAAGGACTGTGCGGCAACGAGCCGGTGTACGGAAAGCTGTGCGAGAGCGCCTGCGCGAGCGACTCGCGCCATCCCTACTGGCGCGAAGGCGTGGTGTTGCGTTTGCGCCCGGTGTCGCTGCAATTGCCGACCAGCACCTCGGTGCCCGCCGCGGTGACGCATCTCCGCAACCGAGTGGCCTCTGCGTACTTCCGCACCGAGCCCTGGCTCACGCCGAGTGCGCTGTCGGCATCGGGACTCGCCAGTAACGTGTGGTGCCAGCCGACCACGCTTTACGGCCGGGATGAAGTCGTGATCGGACTGCTAGCGCGCGAAGGCGGCGTAAACCGCGTCATCGACGCGTGGAGTGGCCGGCGCGAGCGCATGGACACACAAGCGCGCGGCTACTGGCAGGGCCGCATGGCGATGCGGCCGTGGAACGTCTTCGTCGCACAGATCCTGCAGTTCCAGTGCCAGCTCTCGGGCCTCTTCGAACCGGGCACGACGGTGATCCAGCCGGCCGACGACTGCGACAAGCTGCGCAAACTGCTCGACAAGACGCGCAAGGAACTCGACGGCCTGATCCGGCGATACGGCCAGAGCACGAAGAAGATCCTCTTCAAGATGGAGGGCAAGCCCACCGCGAAGGAAATGCAGTTCGTCGCCAACGACATGGCCTCGTCCTTCGCCGATCTCGACGGCTTGTCGGCGCAGCTCGCCGACCTCGAATCGGGCAAGGGCGCCTTGCCCAAACAGCGCATGCTGCTCAACGCCGGCTTCTTCGAACTGCCGCCGGCGGGCTACCTGCCGGTCGATCCGCAGGCTGCGGTCGAAGACCAGATGGAGCGCATGTTCGGTGAAGGCGTGCGGCTGCACTATCACGCCGTGCGCCACGACGAGATCGCGCATCTCGTCGAAGAAGCGCAGCACATGGATCGCATCTCGCTCACGCGCGGACTCGACAACCCCAAGGACATCGAGCAGGTCGAGATCTTCGTGCCCGATGGCGAAGTGCGCGGTGCGCAGGCGCTGTCGACGGGAACGTGGTGGCGGCTGCAGATGCTGTCGACCGCGGTGCAGGCGCTGTTTTCGGTGGGCCCGTTCAAGACCAGCGCGACACCGCCTCCGTCCACGGCGCCGAGCGCGCAGCCGGCTCCGCCGGCTGCTGCGCCCGCACCCAAGGCGGCGTCCGCAGCGGCCAAGAAGCGCACCAGTGCGAAGGCCGCAACGTCGGACGCCACTGCCACCGCGAGTGCACCCGCCAGTGCACCCATCAGCGAGATGCAACGCGCGAACGGCGCGATCATCGTGCGCCGTCTCAACGTGAGCTTCGATGGGCTGGTGCGCACCGAAGGCCGCGAGGACGGCAGCAGCGGGTTCGCGCTCGTGGCGTCCACCGATCCGCTAGGCAACCAGGGTCAGCTCACGAACAAGGCCAC